>NZ_JBHUYG010000011.1:0-61740 GCF_042668795.1 Pedococcus sp. NPDC057267
GCGCGGCGAGGAACGAGCCGGGACCCGCGCGACGTCTCCCTCCGCCATCGGGGAACGAGACACCGTCCGCCGGGAGGCGAGGCCCCCGGCATACGCCCCGGGGAGTAGGCGGCGCTGCCGCCTGCGGGCGACGCCTCGACGCACCCACCGCTCGTACGCTGGCGGCATGACCGCGCGCGACCCGCTGCCGTGGGGTCCCCCGTGGGCGCGGGGCCGCGCGCACTGGGGGTATGCCGGGCCGCCGCCGGCCGCGCGCGCGCTCTTCGTGGTCGTCGCTGCGCTGGTGCAGGTCGGCGGCACCTTCGGTGCCGCTCACGGCCAGCCGGACCGGCACCGCGTCGACGCCCTCGGCGTGGTCCTCCTGATCGTGGGGCCGGTCGCGCTGCCCTTCGTCGCGAGGCGTCCCCGCGCCGTGACTGCCGTGGTCGCCGTGGCGACGGGGACGTTCCTCGGGCTCGGCTACCCGTACGGACCGGTGTTCCTGAGCCTCGCGGTCACGCTGGTCGCCGCCGTCGTGAAGGGACACCGGGGGACCGCCTGGCTCGCCGCGCTCGTCGTCGTGGGGGCCGACGCGGCCGGGCGCCTCCTCGGGGGGCGCGGTTCCTGGTCCTGGGCCGCGCTGGCCGGTGAGGTGGCCTGGCTCCTCGTGCTCCTGTCCGTCGGCGAGCTCGTGCGCGGCCGGGCGGAGCGCGCGGCCTCGTTCCGGCAGGCCGCCCAGGAGCGGCGTCGGCGGCAGGCGGGGGAGGAGCGATTGCGGATCGCCCAGGAGCTGCACGACGTCGTCGCCCACCACATGTCGCTCATCAACGTCCAGGCCGGGGTCGCCCTCCACCTGGCCGACCGGCGGCCGGAGGCCGTCGAGCCCGCGCTGCGCGCGATCCGCGACGCGAGCAAGGAGGCCCTGACCGAGCTGCGCTCGCTCGTCGACGTGCTCCGGGACCCCGACCGCCCGGCTCCCCTGTCCCCGGTCGCGACCCTGTCCGCCCTCGACGACATGGTCGAGCGCGCGGGCCACGCCGGCCTGCAGGTGCGCAAGACCGTCGACGGCCCCGCCCGGCCGGTCCCCGCTGCGGTCGAGCTGGCGGCGACGCGCATCGTGCAGGAGGCGGTCACGAACGTCGTCCGGCACGCCGGGGCCCACCACGCGGAGGTCCGGCTCCTCTACGGTGAGGACGTGCTCGGGGTGCGGGTCGACGACGACGGCCACGGGGGTGTTGAGGACTCCGAGTCGTTGGTGGGCAACGGGATCCGCGGCATGCGCGAGCGCGCCTCCGCCCTCGGCGGGAGCCTGGTCACAGGCCCGTCGCCCCTGGGCGGCACGCGGGTGGACGCAGTGCTGCCGACGGGTGCGACCCAGGGCGACGACACCGCCGTCAGGAGGGCGCCGTGATCCGGGTGGTGCTCGCCGACGACCAGGCCCTGCTCCGCGCGGGCATCCGGGCCCTGCTCGACGCCGAGGACGACATCGAGGTGGTGGGCGAGGCGTCCGACGGGGCGGAAGCCGTCGAGGTCGTCCGCCGCACCGCACCGGACGTCGTGCTCATGGACATCCGGATGCCGCGCACGGACGGGCTCGCGGCGACCCGGGCCATCACGCAGGACCCCGCCACCTCGGCCACGCGAGTGGTCGTGCTCACGACCTTCGACCTCGACGAGTACGTCTTCGAGGCGGTCCGCATCGGCGCGAGTGGGTTCCTCGTCAAGGACACCGAGCCGCAGGAGCTGCTGCGCGGCATCCGGGCGGTTGCCTCCGGTGACGCGCTGCTCTCGCCCGGGGTGACGAGGCGCCTCATCGGCGAGTTCGCGACGAGGAGCCGGCCGGCAGCGGTGCGCGCCGACCTCGAGGTCCTCACCGAGCGCGAGCGGGAGGTCGTGGCGCTCGTCGGGGAGGGCCTGTCCAACGACGAGATCGCCGCCCGGCTGTTCCTCAGCCCGGCGACAGCCAAGACCCACGTCAGCAGGTCGATGGTCAAGCTGCAGGTGCGCGACCGCGCCCAGCTCGTCGTCCTGGCCTACGAGAGCGGCCTGGTCCGCCCCGGCTGGTCGCACGGCTGAGGACGGGCGCCCCGGCATACCCCGCCGGAGGTAGGTGAGGTGTCGCCCGCGGAGGGATTCGCCGGGAGCCGCGCCGTCGAAGGATGGAGACATCATCCGATCCGACCAAGGAGCACACCATGGGCACCGCCCTCTCCGCCGCAGCCCTCCCCGCCACGACCCTCGCCGCCAACGGCCACTGGAACGGACCCGGCCCGTGGTGGCCGGTCTTCCCGCTCGTGTGGCTGCTGTTCGTCATCGCGCTGTTCGCGACCTTCGGCTTCCTCGGCCGACGGCGTTGGGCGCGCTTCCACGCCCAGTCCGGCCAGCGGGCCGGCGAGTCCCGGCTGGCCGAGCGCTACGCGGCCGGCGAGATCGACGAGCAGGAGTACGAGCGGCGCCTCGCCACCCTGCAGCGCCTGGGGTCCCGGGACCGTTGACCGGGGTGCCCGGCGGGCAGACGATGGAGGTGTCAGGTCCGCCACGGATCGACGGACCACGTCTCCACAGAGGTGGTTGACATGAGAAACCGGATGCACCCGCAGGACATCATCCCGCTCGTGGTCGGCATCTACGCCGCACTGGCCCCCATCTGGACCACGACGACGACCAAGGCGACCTGGACCATGGTCGTCCTCGGCGCGGTCACCGCGGTCCTCGCACTCGTCGAGATGTTCCGTCCCGACATGATGAGCGTCGAGGGGCTCATGGCGGTCATGGGTGTGCTGTTCTTCATCGCCCCGTGGGTGATGGGGTTCTCGGACCTGCGTGCCATGTCCTGGACGGCATGGATCGCCGGCGTCGTCACCGTCGTCATCGGTGCCGCCGACCTGCAGGTCACGCGCAGCCACCGCGGAGGCATGGCGGCCCAGCACTGACCACCCAGTGGTGCTGCGCAGCGCCGCCGGCGGATGCGCAGCACCTCAGGTGAAGCTGAGCAGCGCCAGCGCGTAGGCACACTCGACGTCCGCGTCGCGGAACGTGGCGTGCCCGGCATCGGGGTCGACGACGTCCACCACCCAGGCGTCGTCCTCGCGGCGCAGGGTGGTGAGCCGGTCACCGAGCAGCTCGCGCAGCTGGTCCTCGCGCGGCAGCCACAGCGCCGTGTCGAGGGTGACCGAGTCGAGCGCCCACTCCGTCGTGCCGTTGAACCCCAGCAGCGGCTGGCCGTGGAACGTGTGCACGTCGATGGTCAGGTGGCTGATCCAGAAGACCTCGCCGACGACGTTGGGCTGGTCGATGGTGAACCGGTCGCCGGGGGCCGGCTCCCACAGCACGCCGGCCTCCACCAGCTGCCGGGCGAGCTCGACCGTGATCATGGTCCGAGCCTACGTCCGAGGTCCGGCCGGTGCCTCAGAGCAGGTCGAACGCCTCCAGCTCGCCCTCGGTCATCAGCCGCGAGCGGATGAGGAAGCGCACCCCCTCGGGCGCCTCCACTGAGAACCCGCTGCCGCGACCGGCGACGACGTCCACGGTCAGGTGGGTGTGCTTCCAGTACTCGTACTGCGCGGCCGACATCCAGAACCCGACCGGCTCGGGGACGCCGTCGACCGCGAGGTCGCCGAGGTGGACGTCGGCGTTGCCGGTGAGGAAGTCCCCTCGCGGGTAGCACATGGGGGCGCTGCCGTCGCAGCACCCGCCCGACTGGTGGAACATCAGCGGGCCGTGCCTGGCGGTGAGGCGGCGGAGGAGGTCCGCCGCCCCACCGGTCAGGTCGACCCGGGTGGGCCGTGTGCCCGACTGGGCGGGCGTCGGCACCTCGGGTGTCGTCATCGGCCTAGAAGAAGCCGAGCGCGTCGGGCGAGTAGGAGACCAGGAGGTTCTTGGTCTGCTGGTAGTGGTCCAGCATCATCTTGTGGTTCTCCCGGCCGATGCCGGACTGCTTGTAGCCACCGAACGCGGCGTGGGCCGGGTACTGGTGGTAGCAGTTCGTCCACACGCGGCCGGCCTTGATGGCGCGGCCGACCCGGTAGGCGCGCGAGCCGTCCCGGGTCCACACGCCGGCCCCGAGCCCGTAGAGCGTGTCGTTGGCGATCGCGAGGGCGTCCGCCTCGTCGGAGAAGCCGGTGAGCGACACGACGGGACCGAAGATCTCCTCCTGGAAGATCCGCATGTCGTTCGTGCCCTCGAAGACCGTGGGCGTCACGTAGTAGCCCCCGGCGAGGTCGCCGTCGAGCACGTTGCGCTCGCCGCCGGTGAGGACCTTCGCGCCCTCCTGCCGGCCGATGTCGATGTAGGACAGGATCTTCTCGAGCTGGTCGTTGCTCGCCTGCGCGCCGATCATGGTGTCGGTGTCCAGCGGGTTGCCCTGCCTCACCCTGGCCACCCGGTCGAGGGCGTCACCGACGAAGTCGGAGTAGATGGACCGCTGCACCAGGGCCCGCGACGGGCACGTGCACACCTCGCCCTGGTTGAGCGCGAACATCGTGAAGCCCTCGAGCGCCTTGTCGTAGAAGGCGTCCGAGTCGGTGGCGACGTCCTCGAAGAAGATGTTCGGGCTCTTGCCGCCGAGCTCGAGCGTCACGGGGATGATGTTCTGGCTGGCGTACTGCATGATCAGCCGGCCGGTCGTGGTCTCCCCGGTGAACGCGACCTTGGCGACGCGCGGCGAGGACGCGAGGGGCTTGCCGGCCTCGACCCCGAAGCCGTTGACGACGTTGACGACGCCGGCGGGCAGCAGGTCGCCGATGAGCTCGATGACCTTGAGGATCGACCACGGCGTCTGCTCGGCCGGCTTGAGGACCACGGCGTTGCCCGCTGCCAGCGCCGGTGCGAGCTTCCACGTCGCCATGAGGATCGGGAAGTTCCACGGGATGATCTGCGCGACGACGCCGAGCGGCTCGTGGAAGTGGTACGCGACGGTGTCGGCGTCGATCTCCGAGCTCGACCCCTCCTGGCCGCGCAGCACGCCCGCGAAGTACCGGAAGTGGTCGACCGCGAGCGGCAGGTCGGCAGCCAGGGTCTCGCGCACCGGCTTGCCGTTGTCCCACGTCTCGGCGACGGCCAGCATCTCGAGGTTCTGCTCGAGCCGGTCGGCGATCCGGTTGAGGACCAGCGCCCGCTCGGCGAGGCTGGTGCGACCCCACGCCGGTGCTGCTGCGTGCGCGGCGTCGAGCGCGGCCTCGATGTCCTCGGCCGTGCCCCGGCCGACCTCGGTGAACGCCCTGCCGTTGACCGGCGAGAGGTCCTCGAAGTAGTCGCCCTTCTTGGGCTCGACCCAGTTGCCGCCGATGAAGTGCCCGTACCGCGGCTCGACCGAGACCAGCGAGCCCTCGGTGCCGGGGGGTGCGTAGACCGTCATGGTGGTTCTCCCAACGTCCTTGGTGGTGCCCCGTCAGCGGGGTGTGCAGAACGCTAGGAACGGCAACGTTGCGACCACGTTGCACGGGCGGCGGCGTATGCCGGTCAGCCGGCTCCCAGCTCGCGGTCGAGGCGTGCGACCTGGCCGGCGACGAGCGGTCTCAGCGGCGAGGAGGGCGTGAGCGCCGCGAGCTGCGCCGTCCACATCTCGTAGTCGTCGGCACCCCAGGCCGAGCGGGTCCACGTCGACATCAGGTCGGGCTCACGACTGGCCAGGACCGCTCGCCGCAGCGAGCCCTCGACGCTGCGCCGCACCCGCACGACGCCGGGCGCCGTGGAAGACGGCAGCACCGGGCCGCGGTAGGCCCGCACCGCGGAGGCGACGTCGCCCGCGGCCAGGTGCGCCTCCACGGCCAGCCAGTCCGCCGCCACCTCGGCCGTCAGCCGGTAGGGCCGGGAGGCGAGCAGGTCCTCCCCGAGCAGGCTGCGCAGACGGTTGAGCTCTGCCCGCAGGGTGGAGGGCGAGACGTCCTCCTCGTACAGCAGCACGGCGAGCTCGTCGCCCGACATGCCCCGCGGGGTCGAGGCGAGCAGCAGGACGATCTCGCCGTGGCGGCGGCTGAGCCGCACCGTCCGGCGCGAGTGGCGGCCGTCCTCGAGGACCAGGAGCGCCTCGTCACGGCCCAGCGCCTGCAGCCCGACACGGGTCCGCGAGGACGTCGCCGGGTCGGGCTCTGCGCCCCGGGCGAGCAGCTCCCGGGCCAGCTCGGCCTCCGCCATGCGAGCCGCCGCCCGCACCATCGCCATCGTCTGGGGCACGACGATCTGGGCGCCGCCCGTGATGTCGAGGACGCCGAGCAGCGAGGCGTCGGTGGGGTCGTGGATGGGCGTCGCCGCGCAGCTCCAGCGCTGTACGCTGCGGCGGAAGTGCTCGGCGCCCACGACGTTGACCGGCTGGTCCAGCGCGAGGGCCATCCCGGGGGCGTTGGTGCCCGACACGCGCTCGTCCCAGTTGCTGCCCTCGACGAACCCGATGCCCTCGGCCCGGCGCAGCACGCTCGGCGTCCCGCAGACCCACAGGAGCTGGCCGGAGGCGTCCGACACGGCCATGATCGCGTCGCACTCACGCGCCGCGCGGCCGAGCACGTCGTCGAGCAGGGGAAACACCTGCGCGAGGGGGTGCGCCTGACGCAGGTCGCGCAGGGCGTCCTCGGGGACCGTGATGGGCGCGTCGACGAGGCCGGTGTCGACTCCGGCCGCCGCCGAGCGCAGCCACGAGTCGGCGACCTGTGGCCGCACGGACGTCATGGGCTCCATGTCGGCAGTGTGAGGGGCCGGTGGCCGGGTGTCACGAGGCGTCTCGGCTGGCGGCGCCGGGCGGCCGAGCGGCGGGTGCCCGGCCGGGGGACCGGGACGGGAGTCAGCAGGCGGTGGACGGCGTCGCCGTGCCGCCCTTGGTCGGGGTGGCACCCTTCGTCGCGGTCGACGTGGGGACCTGCTTCACCGGGGGCGCGAGTGCCTTGTACGTCGCGCCGAGCACGAGGTCGACCGAGGAGTCGTTGCGCGCGTCCTGCACCCCCTTGGCCCCCTTGACCAGCTGCAGCACGAGCGCCGCCTCCTTCTTCCCGCTCGGCCCGTAGCGGACCTCGGCCGGGCCGGTGACCTTCTTCTGCAGCGGGTCGTTCGAGACGGTCGCGACGAGGAAGCCGCGCTTGCGCACCTCCGCCGCCGTCTTCTTGGCGAGGCCGTCGCGGGTGGTCGCGTTGTAGACGTTGACCGTCACGTCCGCCGGTTGCGGGGCCGTCGCGGCGGTGGTGCAGACCGGCCTGGGTGCAGCGCGCCGGGTGTTGTCGGACCGGTAGTAGGAGTACGCGTACCAGAAGGCGAAGAACAGCATGAGCGCGACGAGCCCGAGCGTGATGAGGGCACGACGGCGGCGGGCGCGGCGGGCGTCCGACGGCGCCCCCGCCTCGACGTAGCTCACCCCACCACCTCCGCCCGGTCCCGGACTGCTGCCGTGGGGTCAGTCAAGCACGAGGACGCGGGCGTGGAGAGTAGGTCGCTGCTGGAGTGCCGCCCGCAGCGCGCGGTGCAGGCCGTCCTCGAGGTACAGGTCGCCGTGCCACTCGACGACGTGGGCGAACAGGTCGCCGTAGAAGGTCGAGTCCTCGGCGAGCAGCTGGCCGAGGTCGAGGGTCCGCTTCGTGGTGATGAGCTCCTCGAGGCGCACCATGCGCGGGGGCACGTCGGCCCAGTCCCTGGGGGTCTGCTTGCCGTGGTCCGGGTACGGACGTCCTTCGCCCACCTTCTTGAAGATCACCGAGACACCCTATGCGCGCAGCCCCGAGCGCGCCTTCGATGACCGCGCCGGGTGCGGCCACCCGCACTAGAGTGCCGGGGTGACCGACAGTGCGGCGGGGAAGTCCGAGTCGTCCACCCAGCTCGACGAGATCCGGGCCGGGTACGCGTTCGAGGGAGGGGCGCTGCTGTTCGGAGCGGCCGTCATCGACGGGACCGCGCACCCGGACGCGCCCGTGAAGGTCCCCCTCGCGACGCTCAACCGGCACGGGCTCGTGGCCGGGGCGACCGGCACCGGCAAGACGAAGACGCTGCAGCTCATGGCCGAGCAGCTCTCGGGCCAGGGTGTCCCGGTCTTCCTCGCCGACATCAAGGGCGACCTGTCCGGCATGGCCACCGCGGGGCAGTCGAACGACCGGGTCGCGGCGCGTGCCAAGGAGGTCGGGCAGGACTGGGTCGGCACGGCATACCCCACCGAGTTCCTCTCGCTGGGAGGGATGGGCAAGGGCATCCCGATCCGCGCCACGATCACGTCGTTCGGCCCGACGCTGCTCTCGAAGGTGTTGGGGCTCAACGACACCCAGGAGTCCAGCCTGGGCCTGGTCTTCCACTACGCCGACAAGAACGGGCTCGCGCTGCTCGACATCAAGGACCTGCGCGAGGTCGTCTCGTTCCTCACGTCCGACGAGGGCAAGGCCGACCTCAAGGAGCTCGGCGGCCTGTCGTCGGCCACCGCGGGCGTCATCCTGCGCGAGCTGGTCGCGTTCTCCGACCAGGGTGCCGACGCGTTCTTCGGCGAGCCCGAGTTCGACACCCGGGACCTGCTGCGGACGGCGGCCGACGGCAAGGGCCTCGTCACGTGCCTGGAGCTGCCGGCGGTCCAGGACCGGCCGGCGCTGTTCTCGACGTTCCTCATGTGGCTGCTCGCCGACCTGTTCCACGACCTGCCCGAGATCGGTGACGCCGACAAGCCGAAGCTCGTCTTCTTCTTCGACGAGGCGCACCTGCTCTTCCAGGACGCGAGCAAGGCGTTCCTCACCGCGATCGAGCAGACGGTGCGCCTCATCCGGTCCAAGGGGGTCGGTGTCTTCTTCGTGACGCAGAGCCCCAAGGACGTGCCGAGCGGGGTGCTGGCCCAGCTCGGGAACCGGGTGCAGCACGCGCTACGCGCCTACACGCCCGAGGACGCCAAGGCCCTCAAGGCGGCCGTGTCGACCTACCCCCACAGCGGCTACGACCTCGAGGAGCTGCTCACCTCCCTCGGCACCGGTGAGGCGGTCGTGACCGTCCTGTCCGAGAGGGGCGCCCCCACGCCGGTCGCGTGGACGCGGATGATCGCACCGCAGTCGCTGATGGCCCCCTCGGACGACGCGACGGTCGATGCGCTCGTCGCCGGGTCCCCGCTCGCCCCCAAGTACGCCACCGCCGTCGACCGCGAGTCCGCCTACGAGAAGCTGCGCGCGCGGCTCGAGCAGGCCCCTGCCGCCCCGCCGGCGGCTCCCGCTCCGCAGCAGGCGCCAGCGCCCGCGCCGTCTCCCGGCCGGGCCCCGCGGCCCGCGAAGGAGCAGCCCGGGATCGTCGAGCAGGTCGTGACGTCGAGCGCGTTCAAGTCCGCCCTGCGCTCGGCCGGCACGGTCATCGGCCGCGAGATCACGCGGTCGCTGTTCGGGACGGCCCGCCGCTCGCGGTAGCCGCCCCCGCCGCTCCCTCGGGGCCCTCAGGCGTCGGAGCGCCGGGCGATCGTCGCCACCGCGCGGTGCACCGCCCCTGCGGGGGTCGCGGGCACGAGGTCCTCGAGGAAGGCGAAGCGCCGGCGCACCGACAGGGCCTCGGCCGTCGTGCCGTGGTCGCGCACGCGGTGCCACCAGTCGGCGATGTCGCCCCAGCCCGGGGCGGCCAGCGACCCGCCGAACTCCTGCACCGCCAGGGCGGAGCAGAGGCTGGCGAAGTTGAGCCGCTGCACGAGCGGCCAGCCCGCCAGCGTCCCCAGCGTGACGGCGGCGTCGAACACGTCGCCGGCACCCGTCGGGTCGATCGCGTTGACGCGCAGCCCCGGCACTGCGACCTCCTCGCCGGTGAGGTTGTCGATCGCGAGGGCGCCGTCCTTGCCGTTGGTCACCACGGCGAGGGGCACCTTGTCGGCCAGGCAGTAGAGCGCGTCCTGGGCGGTCTCGGTGCGGGTGTAGGCCATGGCCTCGACGGCGTTCGGCAGGAAGGCGTGGCAGCTCTGGAGCTGGTCGAGCACCGTGGGGTCCCAGCGACCCGTGGCGTCCCACCCCACGTCGGCGAAGAGCAGCGCACCGTCCTTGTGTGCCTTGTCGGCCCACTCGCGGTCGGGGTGCCCGGCGCCGAGCGGCTCGTCGGCACGCAGGTCGAGGAGCACGGCACGCGCGCGCGGCGGCACGCCCATCATGGCCGTGGCCGACTCGGGGGCGTGGTGGCCGTGGGTGACCATCCGGCGCTCGCCCTGGACCGCGATGGACACCGTGACCGGCGAGTGCCAGCCCGTGTAGCGGCGCGACCTCGAGAGGTCGACCCCCTCCTGCTCCTCCAACGTGCGCCAGCAGAACTCGCCGTAGTCGTCGTCGCCGAAGGCGGCACCCAGAGCCGTCCTGAGGCCGAGGCGGGAGGCCGCGACGGCGAGGTTCGCGATGCCGCCGGGGGAGGAGCCCATGCCCTCGGCCCACACCTCGGTGCCGTTCTTGGGCATCGCGGACAGGCCGGTGAAGATGATGTCGAGGAACACCATCCCCTGGAGGAAGACGTCCACCTCGGGGTCCCCGTCGCCGCGCAGGTGTGCGAGCGGGTCGAAGACTCGGTCCGCGGACACGGCTGGCTCCCTCCTCGTGGCCGCGACCCTGCCCGCCGTCCCGGGCTGGTGCCGTCGCGGTCGTCCCGCCATGGTGTCGCGGCGGCTGCGAGCGGTGCAACCGGCATTCGGCCGAGGCCCGGCTCGGTAGCCTGCTCCGGGTGAGGCTGACCATCCTCGGCGGCGGCGGGTTCCGCGTCCCCCTGGTGCACGGCGCGCTGCTGGCCGACCCCGAGCACCGGGTGGACGAGCTGCGGCTCCACGACCCCGACGCCGGTCGCCTCGCCGCCATCGTCGCGGTCCTGGAGCAGCAGGCGGCAGGGGCGGCGACTGCGCCGCGCCTGGTGGTGGCGCCGACGCTCGACGACGCCCTGCGCGGCACCGACGTGGTCTTCTCGGCGATGCGCGTCGGGGGTGTGCGCGGCCGCACGGTGGACGAGCGGGTGGCGCTGGACCTCGGCCTGCTCGGCCAGGAGACGACGGGTGCCGGCGGCGTGGCCTACGCCCTCCGCAGCGTCCCCGCGTCGCTGGAGGTGGCGCGGCGCGTGGCCGCCCTCGCCCCGGACGCCTGGGTCATCAACTTCACCAACCCCGCCGGGGTCGTCACCGAGGCCATGCAGACCGAGCTGGGCGACCGCGTCGTCGGCATCTGCGACTCGCCGGTCGCCCTGGCGCGCAGGGCGATGCGGGTGCTGGGGCTCGAACCCGCGGCGACGGTCGTCGACTACGTCGGGCTCAACCACCTCGGCTGGCTGCGGGGCCTGCACTCGGGCGGCACCGACCACCTGCCCCGGTTGCTCGCCGACGAGCGCCTGCTCGCGCGCACCGAGGAGGGCCGGCTGTTCGGCGCCCCGTGGCTGCGGGCCCTGGGCGCCGTCCCCAACGAGTACCTCTTCTACTACTACTTCACCCGGGAGGCGGTCGCCTCCCTCCGCGCGGCCGGGCAGACCCGCGGCGAGTTCCTGCGCGACCAGCAGGAGGCGTTCTACGCCGAGGTGGCCAGCACGCCCGCCGACGCCCTGGCCACGTGGCGGCGCGTGCGCGCCGAGCGTGACGCGACCTACCTGCAGGAGGCGCGCGCCGAGGGCGAGTCGCGGGACGAGCTCGACCTGGAGGGCGGCGGGTACGAGGGGGTCGCCCTGGCGCTCATGCGAGCCATTGGCGGTGGGGCGCCGGCCGAGCTGGTCCTCGACGTGCGGTCGGCCGGCGCGGTGCCCGGTATGCCGCAGGACGCCGTCGTCGAGGTGCCGTGCACCGTGGACTCCGGCGGCCCCCGCCCCCACCCCGTCGCCGAGCCGGAGGGGCACATGCTCGGGCTGATGCAGTCGGTCAAGGCGGTCGACCGGCTCGTCCTCGAGGCCGTCGTCGAGCGCTCGGAGGCGGCTGCGCTCAAGGCCTTCGCGCTGCACCCGCTCGTCGACTCGGTGACATCGGCGCGGGCGCTGCTCGACGCGCACCTCGCGCGGACACCGGAGCTCGCCGCGCTGTTCCGCCCCTGACGGACGGCGGTCGGCGCCCTAGCCCAGCCAGGCGGCGACGAGCAGGATGATCGGCACCGCGCCCACGGTCGTGACGAGGATGGTGTCGCGCGCCAGCACGGTGGCCCGCTGGTACCGCGTGGCGTGGACGAAGATGTTCTGCGCGGTCGGCAGGGCCGAGGTGACGACGATCGCCAGCAGCGCGTGCCCCGACACCCCGAGCAGCACGTCGGCGACGAACCACGCGACGAGCGGCTGCACCAGCATCTTCAGCGTCGAGGTCGTCACCAGCTCGGCCACCGACCCGGTGCGCCCGAGCCCCGGCCCGAGACGCAGCGCGATGCCGTACGCCACGAGCATGCTCGGCACCGCCATCGCCCCGAGCAGCGCGAGCGGGTCGGACACCGCGGCCGGCAGCGTCCACCCCGTGACCGACAGCAGCAGCCCGACCAGCGAGCCGACGGTCAGCGGGTTCCGCAGCGGCCGCAGGGCGAGCTCCCACCACCGCAGCCCACGCCCGCGGGCGTCGGCGTCGAGGACGCCCAGGGCGAGGGGCTGCAGGACCAGCAGCTGCAGGAGCAGGGTGGGCGCCACGAACGCCGCGTCGCCGAGGACGTAGCTCGCCACCGGGATGCCGAGGTTGCCCGCGTTGACGTATGCCGACGACAGCGCGCCGATGGTGGTGTCCCCCAGCGACCGTCGCCACACCAGCCGCGCCGGGACGACGTAGAGCACGACGGCCACGGCGATGCCGGCGAGCGAGGCCAGCAGGTTCGCCGACAGCACCTGGTGGACGTCCGCCCGGCCGAGGGTGCCGACCATGAGGGCCGGGCTGGCGACGAAGAAGGCGAGGCGCGACAGCACCTGCTGGGCGCCGGCGTCGACGATGCGCAGGTGGGCGAGCAGGGCGCCGACGGCGATGACGACGGCGATGGTCGCGAACCCGGTGAGTACCCCCTGCACGCCCGACAGGCTAGGACGGCGGCGCGAGGACGGGCGCGAGGCTGTCGAGGACCGAGGCGTCCTCGATCGTCCCGGGCACCTTGGCCGGCAGCCCGTCGGCCATCTCGCGCATCGTCTTGCGCAGGATCTTGCCGGAGCGGGTCTTGGGCAGCGCCGCCACGACGTCGACCCGTTGCAGCGAGGCGATCGCGCCGACCTCGTCGCGGACCCGCTGCATCAGCTCGGCCGCGACGGCGTCGGCCGAGCCCCTGTCGACGCCCGCCTTGAGCACGACGAGTGCTCGCGGCACCTGGCCCTTGAGGTCGTCGTGCACGCCGATGACCGCGCACTCGGCGACGGCGGGGTGACCGGCCAGGGCCGCCTCGATCGAGCCGGTCGACAGCCGGTGCCCGGCCACGTTGAGCACGTCGTCGGTGCGGCCCATGACGAAGAGGTACCCGTCCTCGTCGAGGAACCCGCCGTCGCCGGTGAGGTAGTACCCGTCGAACGCCGACAGGTACCCCGCGACGTAGCGGTCGTCGTCGCCCCACAGCGTCGGCAACGTCCCCGGCGGCAGCGGCAGCCGGATGCAGATCGCGCCCTCCTCGCCCGCGGGCACGGGGCGCCCGCCCTCGCCGAGGACCTCCACGGCATACCCGGGCACGGGCACGGTGGGGGAGCCGGGCTTGATCGGCATCGGCTCCAGCCCGCGCAGGTTCGCCGCGATGGGCCACCCGGTCTCGGTCTGCCACCAGTTGTCGACGACCGGCACGCCGAGCCGCTGCGTCGCCCACTCCCACGTGTCGGGGTCGAGGCGCTCACCGGCGAGGAACACCGTCTCCAGCGAGGACAGGTCGTACCCGGCCATGAGCGCGCCCTCCGGGTCGTCGCGCTTGATGGCGCGGTAGGCCGTCGGCGCGGTGAACATCGCCTTCACCCCGTACTCGGACACGACCCGCCAGAACGCCCCGGCATCCGGGGTGCCGACCGGCTTGCCCTCGTAGAGGACGGAGGTCGCCCCGGTGAGCAGCGGCGCGTAGACGATGTAGGAGTGGCCGACGACCCACCCGACGTCGCTCGCGGTGAACCACGTGTCGCCGGGCCCGATGCCGTAGACGTTGGTCATCGACCAGCGCAGGGCGACCGCGTGGCCGCCGTTGTCGCGGACGATGCCCTTGGGTCGGCCGGTGGTCCCCGACGTGTAGAGGATGTACAGCGGGTCGGTGGCGTCGACGTCGACGCAGTCCGCGGGCTCGGCGTCGGCGACGAGCTCGGCCCAGTCCATCTCCTCCCAGTCGGTGTCGCGCTCGCCGACCGCCGCCCGGGCCTGCTCGCGCTGCAGGACGACGACGGCCTCGGGCTTGTGGCTGCTGCGGTCGAGCGCGGCGTCGAGCAGCGGCTTGTACTCCACGACGCGGCTCGGCTCGATGCCGCAGCTGGCGGCGAGCACGACGACCGGCCGGGCGTCCTCGATCCGGGCGGCGAGCTCGGCCGGCGCGAACCCGCCGAAGACGACCGAGTGGACCGCGCCGATCCGCGCGCACGCGAGCATCGCGACCACGGCCTCCGGCACCATCGGCATGTAGACGACGACCCGGTCGCCCTTCCCCACGCCCAGGCTCGCCAGCGCGCCGGCGAACCTCGCCACCTCCTCGAGCAGGCCGGCATACGTCAGCGTGCGCTTCGTGCCCGTCACCGGGCTGTCGTAGTGGAGCGCCGGCTGGTCCCCCCGCCCGTCGCGCACGTGCCGGTCCAGGGCGTTGAAGCAGGTGTTGAGCCGGCCGCCGGGGAACCAGCGGTGGAACGGTGGGCGGTCGGAGTCGAGCACGCGCGGCGGAGGCGTGGTCCACTCGACCGCCCGTGCCGCCTCGGCCCAGAAGCCGTCGGGGTCCTGCAGGCTGCGCTGGTATGCCGCGGAGTAGGCGCCGGTGCTCATGGGCCCATGGTGGGTCGCCCGGCGCGGTCGCGCCAGAGGTTCGTGGCTGGTGGCGCCCAGCCGGGTCGCGGTACGAGGCAGAACGGGTGGCCGGCCGGGTCGGCGTACACGTGCCCGTCCCCGAGCGGTGTCGCCCCGAGCTCGACCGCCAGCCGACCCGTGACGTCCGGGTCGTCCGCCATGACGTCGACGTGGAGCTGCTGCGGCCTGGCCGGGTCGCCCCACACGGGGGGCTGGTGGTCCGGCGCGAGCTGGAAGGCCATGCCCGAGTGGTGGTCGTCGACGGCGACCACGACCCAGTCGTCGCTGGCGAAGGTGATCGGCAGACCCAGCAGGCCCGACCAGAACCGGGCCAGGCCGTGGGGGTCCCGGGTGTCCAGGACGACGTGGTGCAGGCGACCGGTCACGGGGCTCAGGGTTGCGGGGTGGTCTGGTAGCGGATCCAGGCGGAGGAGTCCGGGTGCCAGAGGCGCACCACCGCCCACACGCCGACGAGGAGGAGCACGACGGCGAGCACCTGGTGGAACAGCCCGGCGGTGGGCAGCAGGCCGCCGAAGAACACCCCGAGGGCCAGGACCAGCAGCAGGCAGGCCCCGATGCGGCCCCACTTCGAGCCGCGGGCCGTCACCCGGGACATCCAGAACCACAGCGCGGCGGCGAGCAGCCCGACCACCGTCGACACGGTCAGGGCCACGGTGACGAGCCGGTCGAGCTCCTCGGGTGTGGCGCCCCGGCCCTGCGTCGAGGCGGCCTGCGCGAAGGCGTCGCGAAGCGACCCCCGCGTCAGCCAGGCGCGGACGACCTCCACCAGGCTCAGGATCGCCCCGGCCTGCATGGCACGGACGGCCTCCACGGTCGCGGCCGGCGGGGTGAGGGGCGTCCCCGGTCGCCAGACCGCCCGCTCCGGGCGGCCGGAACCGGCCCCGTCGGGGCTGAGCACCCCACGCCACGAGATCTGTCGAGCCATCGCCTGCCGGTCCCTTCGCCGTCCCTGACGGCATCCTCCCTGCCGTGCGCCGGTGAGCCAACCCCGACCCCCGGGAAACCGGGGGCAGGTGCAGGTGGGTTGCCCCGGCCCCTCGCGTCGACCGCGCAGTTCGCGTGCCGTGCCCGTGTCGCTGCGCGGCTCCTCGCGGTGGGCCGGGCCCGCAGGTCGTAGCGTGGGGCCATGGCCGCGACCGAGACGTCCCGAGACCAGGCGGCGGGCGCGCCCGGTGCCTCCCTGCTGGTGCGGCTGCGCGGGATCCGGCCCTCGCTGTCCCCGGCCGAGGACCGGGTCGCCGAGAAGGTGCTGGCCGACCCGAGGGCCGCGGCGGCCCTGACGATCAGCGAGCTGGCCTCGGCGGCGTCCACCTCGGAGACCACCGTGCTGCGGTTCTGCCGTCGCCTGGGCCTGCCCGGCTACCCCCAGCTGCGGCTGCGGCTGGCCGAGGAGAGCGCCCAGCCGCGCACGAGCACGACGCAGGACACCGACATCAGCGCCAAGGACACGATCGCCGACATCATCGCGAAGGTGGCGTTCGTCGACGCGAGTGCGGTGGAGGAGACCGCGCAGCAGCTCGACCACGAGAGCCTCGCTGCGACCGCCAGGGCGATCGCAGCCGCCAAGCGGGTCGACATCTACGGCATCGGGGCCAGCGCGATCGTGGGAACCGACCTGCAGCAGAAGCTCCACCGCATCGGCGTCGTCTCCTTCGCCTGGAACGACCCGCACGTAGCCCTCACGAGCGCCACGCTGCTGGACCGCGGCGACGTGGCCATCGCGATCTCGCACTCGGGCACGACGTCGGAGACCATTGAGGCACTCGAGGCTGCGGGGGCGCGCGGTGCGACGACCGTGGCGGTGACGAACTTCCCACTCTCGCGGCTGGCCGAGCGTGCCGACCACGTCCTGACCACCGCGGCCCGCGAGACGAGCCTGCGCTCCGGGGCGACGGCCAGCCGCATCGCCGCCCTCACGGTCGTCGACTGCCTGTACATCGCGGTGGCGCAGCGGCACCTGACGCGGGCGCGCAAGGCGGTCAAGGAGACCCGGCAGGCCGTCGCCGGGCACCACGTGGGCTCCTGAACCGACCGGCACCGCGGGCAACCGGAGCCGGCTCGGTGGTGAATTTGTGACGTCGTTGACCGCCGGATTGTGGAAAAGTACCCTGCCGACATGCCTCGCGACGTGAGCCGAGTGTCCGCGCCGACCGAGCAGCGCCACCCCGGCACCGCGGCCATCGACACCGAGCCGACCCTCCAGGTCCTGCAGCGGATCAACGCCGAGGACGCCCTGGTCGCCCCCGCCGTGGAGCGCACCCTGCCCGAGCTCGCCCGGCTCGTGGACCGGGCCGTCGACACCGTCCGTGGCGGCGGCACGGTGCACTACTTCGGCGCCGGCACCTCCGGGCGGCTCGCGGTGCTCGACGCCGCCGAGCTGCTGCCCACGTTCAACGTGCCCGAGGGCCTGGTGGTCGCCCACCACGCCGGCGGCCCCGCCGCGCTGCTGCGGGCGGTCGAGGACGTCGAGGACGACGCCGAGCAGGGCGCGGCCGATGCGCGCGACGTCCGGTCAGGCGACGTCGTCATCGGGCTCGCCGCGTCCGGACGCACGCCCTACGTCGCGGGGGCCCTGCGGCGGGCGCGCGAGGTGGGGGCCGTGACGGCCCTCGTGACGGCCGACCCGCAGGCCGAGCTGGCGACCCTCGCCGACCACGTCATCGCCCCCGACACCGGCCCCGAGGCGCTCACCGGCTCGACCCGGCTCAAGGCGGGGACGGCGCAGAAGATGGTCCTCAACGCGTTCTCGACCGCGCTGATGGTCCGGCTCGGGCGGACCTGGTCCAACCTCATGGTCGACCTCGTCGCGACGAACGCCAAGCTGCGCGGCCGCGTGCTGCGGATCCTGCAGGAGGCGACCGGGGCCGACGAGGAGACCGCCCGGGTCGCCCTCGAGGAGGCAGGCGGCGAGCTCAAGCCGGCGCTGCTGTCGATGCTCGCGGGCTGCTCCGCGGACGAGGCCCGATCCGCCCTCGACGGGCAGCATGGGTCCGTCGCGGCGGCGCTCGCCACCCTCTCGGGCGGCGGCTCGACCCCCGCCACCGCAGCCGGTGGCCAGCCCTCCTGACCGGCCCCGAGCCCGTCTTCGCCGGGCTGACTCCGTCCGGCACAGCGCATGTCTCGCGGAGGATGGGGGAACCGTCGCTCGCTCGTCCCTCGCGAGCTCCTCCCAAATCCGAGCGCTCCGGGAACGACAGAAGGACCCCACGAAAAGCATGTGGGGTCCTTCTGTCGTTGGCGGAGGATGGGGGATTTGAACCCCCGAGGGTTTTATCCCAACACGATTTCCAATCGTGCGCACTAGGCCACTATGCGAATCCTCCGCGGAGGAGGCTACCCGAGGACCGGCCTCTGCCAGAAATCGCCCTCCCAGCCGCTTCCGGGTGGCCTGCCACCGCGGTGCTCGTGCCTCGCACGGCGAACCCCAGGCCACCGGCACGGCGGGCCAGCGGGGTCCCTGGGAGGGGATTCGTCGCTGCGCTCGCGGGCCGTCTACACTGCCCACTGGCACCCCGCGTGGTGGTACCTCCCCGAACTCCCCCAGGGCAGGAATGCAGCAAGGGTAGGAGAGCTCTTCCAGGTACGCGGGGTGTCCCTGTGTCCGCAGCCGGTCAGGCGCAGCGGCGGTCGGGGCGGCGGCGGTCGGCGCAGCGGCCGGTTCCCCGAGCCGCCTGCCCCCGAACCCGCACCTCCTGCACCGTCCTCGTCGGCTCGGGTGACGCAGCCCTCAGACGCGATGGGCCTCGTCGAGCAGGCGGACGCGGCGGCGGCCGAAGAGCACGGCGGCATACGCGCCCGGCGCCAGCAGGGGCACGGCGTTGCCGGCGCCCGACCGGGTGAGCACGGCGGTGGCGCCCACCCCGGTGACGAGCGCGAGCAGCAGCGGGCGCGAGTACCAGAAGGCCACCGCGAACACGGCCGACCCGGGGGAGAACAGGGTCACCGGCGGCAGCCCGCGGAACGCCGCGAGCAGCTGGCACCCCGCGAGCAGCGGCAGCATCACCAGCGGCCACCAGACCGCGGTGGCACCCGCGTCGGAGGTCCCGGCGACTGCACCGCCGGCGGCCAGGGCGACCACGGCGTAGAGGGCCGATGGCGTCACGAGGTGGGCGATCGCCTCGACTCGGGCCGGCAGCCCGAGCAGCGCGGGCGTGCCGGCGTTGTCGCCCTGGAGCCGCAGCCCCTCGCACCACGCGCCGTACCCGAGGTGGCAGCCGAGCACCCCGGCGAAGGCGACGATGCTCGGCACCCCCGGAGCGGTCGAGTGGGCGAGCGCCCACGAGCCCGCCCCTGCGAGCACCAGACCGGTGAGCGCGACGCCCGGCGAACGGCGCAGGCCGAGCAGGTCCCGACCGGCCATGACGGCCACGGGGCTGCGCGCCTTCAGCCGGGTCCGCCGGAGCCGGGTGCCGGGAGCCGCGACGTCGAGCCGCGCGGCGCGCAGGTCGCCGGCCAGGACGGCACCGCCCATCGTCACCGCCCGGGCCGACTGGGTCCGCAGCGCGACGTGGTGCAGGGCACGCAGGGACCGGCGCTCGCGGAGCAGGGTCGACGGACCGCGGGGGCCGGTCGGCCACGAGCGCACCTGCCCCCACAGCCAGGCCGCCGCGACGGCGAGCCCGACGAGGAGCCCGGCGACGCTGGTCGGGAGCAGGACCGACGGGGCAGCGACGGCGGCCACGAGCATGCCCGTACCGGTGACCGCCCCCGCGAGGAGGCCGCCGAACAGGCAGCCGAGCAGGCTCAGCCGCCACCACCGGCGCAGCACCAGCGCCCGGTCGAGCGGGCTGGTGGCGACGTGGTCGAGGTACGGCAGGTCCGGGACGACCGGGCCGCGCAGCGATCCGAGGCGGTGCGCGAGCAGGACCAGCGCCACCACCGCGCCGCCGACGACCAGGACGCCCTGGACGCCGGTGAGGTGGCGGGAGAGCCACCTCGGGTCGACGAAGAGGAAGAAGGCTCGGGCGGCCGGGATGCCGTAGGTGAGGGACGCGATGACGGCGACGTACGCGGCATACACGACGTTGCCGCTGCCTTGGGCGGGCCGCTCGCCGCGGACCACGCCCCGCGCCTGCTCCAGCCGCTCGGCGTCCGTGCCCACGCGGTCCTGCGCCGTGGCACCTGCCACGGGGTCACCCACCGGCTCACCCAACCTGCTCACCCACCGCTGACGTCGACGACCCGGTCCGCGAGGGCCGCGGTCATGACCGGGTCGTGACAGGCCACGACGAGCGCGGTGCCGGCGGCCTTGCGCCCGAGCAGGATCGTGGTGAGCAGCTCGCGCTTGTGGGTGTCGAGGCGCTGCTCGGGCTCGTCCAGCAGCAGCACCGACGCCGGCCGGAACAGCACGAGCGCGAGGTGGAACAGCTGCTGCTGCCCCGAGGACAGCTCGTGCGGGAACCGCTCCGACAGGTGGTCGATCTCGAGGGTGGTGAGCAGCTCGTCCGCGCGCTCGTCGGCGGTGTCGATCCGGCCGCCCCACGTGGAGTCCACGAGGACGAGGTGGTCGACGACGGTGAGGTCGCGGTATGCCGTGGGCGAGCCGAGCAGCGCGCCGACGCGCGCGCGGGTGCCGGGGTCGCGCTCGTCGACGGGCGCGCCGTCGAGCAGGGCCGCGCCGGTCGAGGGCTCGAGCGCACCGGCCAGCACCCGCAGCAGGGTCGTCTTGCCGCTGCCGTTGGCCCCGCGCAGCACGACGCACTCGCCCGAGCGCACCGAGAGGCTGGTGGGGGCCAGCAGCACCGCGCCGTCGATGTCCTTGCCCACCTGCGTGGCCTCGAGGTGGACGGGGCCGGCAGGGCTCGACGGCGCCTCGCCCGCCACCCGGCTGCGTCGTCCGAACATGGGCCTCCCTCGTCGCGGCACAGTGTGTCACCGGAGCCTGCCCGGGGTGCGATCGGTGCCGCGACGGCGGTGCATCCGGTGCCGCGACGGCGGTGCATCCGGTGCCGCGACGGCGGTGCATCCGGTGCCGTGACGGCGCCTGTGCCGTGTCGGGACGGCCGACTAGGGTTCCAAGGGTGAGCACCGCCCTGTACCGCCGCTACCGGCCCGAGACCTTCGCCGACGTCATCGGGCAGGAGCACGTCACCGAGCCGCTCATGCAGGCGCTGCGCACCGGGCGCGTCAACCACGCCTACCTGTTCTCCGGCCCGCGCGGCTGCGGCAAGACCACGAGCGCGCGCATCCTCGCCCGCTGCCTCAACTGCGAGCAGGGCCCGACGCCCACGCCGTGCGGCACCTGCGACTCGTGCGTGGCCCTCGCCCGCGGCGGCACGGGCAGCGTCGACGTCATCGAGATCGACGCCGCGAGCCACGGTGGCGTCGACGACGCGCGCGACCTGCGCGAGCGGGCGTCGTACGGCCCGGCCCAGAGCCGGTTCAAGATCTACATCATCGACGAGGCGCACATGGTCACGCCGCAGGGCTTCAACGCCCTGCTCAAGATCGTCGAGGAGCCGCCGGAGCACGTGAAGTTCGTCTTCGCGACAACCGAGCCCGAGAAGGTCATCGGCACGATCCGGTCCCGCACCCACCACTACCCGTTCCGGCTCGTCCCGCCGGGCCAGCTCACCGACTACATGGCGCGGCTGTGCGAGCAGGAGGGCGTGACCGTCGCGCCGGGCGTGCTGTCGTTCGTCACCCGTGCGGGCGGCGGCTCGGTCCGTGACTCGCTGTCGGTGCTCGACCAGCTGATCGCCGGGTCCGGCGACGAGGGCCTGACCTACGAGGGCGCCGCGTCGCTGCTCGGGTTCACCGACAACGAGCTGCTCGACGCCATCGTCGACGCCTTCGCCGCCGGTGACGCCGCGGGCGTCTTCCACCAGGTCGACCGCGTCATCGAGACCGGGCTCGACCCGCGCCGGTTCGTCGAGGACCTGCTCGAGCGGCTGCGCGACCTCATCGTCGTCGCCGCCGTGCCCGACGGCGCCTCGTCGGTGCTGCGCGGCCTGCCCGAGGACCAGCTCGAGCGGATGCGCCAGCAGGCCGCCGCCTTCGGCAGCGGCGCCCTGTCGCGCGCCGCCGACATCGTCAACGCGGGCCTCACCGAGATGACCGGCGCCACCGCGCCCCGGCTGCAGCTCGAGCTCATCTGCGCGCGCGTGCTCCTGCCCGCCGCCTCCGGCGAGAGCGGGTATGCCGCGCGCCTCGACCGGCTCGAGCGCCGTCTCGACGTCGAGGGGGTCCCCTCCGTCACCCGGGCGCCGGGCGCGCCGGTCGCCACCGTGCCCATGCCCGCGTCGGCTGCTGCTTCTCCCCCGCCCGCGCCCGCCTCGACTCCGGCCCCGGCGGCACCTGCCTCGACTCCGGCTCCAGCGGCCGCCGCCTCCTCGGCCCCCGCTCCGGCAGCGCCGGCTCCGGACGCGGCCCCGGCAGCCCCACCGGCGCAGTCCCCCGCCGCCCCCGAGCCGGCGGCCCAGGCTGCTCCCGCGCGTCCCGCGGGCGACGACCGCCGCGGTCCCGGCCCCGGCGACGACGGCCCCCCGGCCGCGGCCGAGCGCCCCACCGGCGCCTCTGCACCCGAGTCCCCCCGGTCCCAGCAGACCCCTGCTACGTCCGCGCAGCGCCCCGCGGCGCCGCCCGCTGCCCCGCAGCCGGCGCCCGGGCCGTCGCCGGCCCACGGCGGCATCGACACGGCCGCGATCCGGCGGGCCTGGCCCGACATCCTCGGGTGGATCTTCAAGCACAAGCGCACGACCTGGACCCTGCTGTCCGAGCACGCGACGGTCCACGACTACGACGGCTCCAAGGTGGTCCTCGCCATCTCCACCGTCGGCATCGCGCACACCTTCCGCAGCGGGCCGCACGCCGACCTCGTCCGGCAGGCGCTCATCGACGTGCTCGGCGTGGACGCCCGGGTCGAGGGCATCCCGGTGCCCGACGCCGCGGCGTCCGCCCCCAGCGGCGCCTCGCACCCCGTCGTCACGCCCGGCCGGTCCGACGACGAGGACGACGACGCGTCCGGCGCCCCGGCCCAGACCCAGCAGCAGGGCACGGCCCAAGCAGGCGCACCGGCCGCCCCGACGGCACCCGGCCGCACGTCCGGCGGCGATGCGAGCTCGGCATACGAGCGCTCCGCCGACATGGGCCTGCCCGCGGCCCCGCCCCCGGAGAGCGGCGGCGGGGGCTGGGCCAGCGCCGCCTCGGCGCCCGACAGCGGCCCGTCGTGGGCGGCGCCGGAGCCGGGCACCGGCCCGTCGACCCCGAACCAGGCGACGACGACGGCGCCGACCGGTGGACAGGGCGGCCAGTCCCTGCTCGCGCGGGCCCAGGCAGCGGTCGCAGCCGAGCAGCCCGTCGACGCACCTCGGCGCGTGGCCGACGACAGCGTGGTCAGCGCCGACGACGAGGACATCGAGGAGCTCGGCGACGTGGGCCGCCCGGTGATCGAGCGCATCCTCGGCGGACGGGTCATCGACGAAGGCCGCTGAGACCGTGGGCGGGCGGCTCGACGAGGTGCTTGTGCGGCTCGACGAGGTGCTCGTGCGGCCGCGCCGGGGCGAGCGCACCGCGCCCCTGCCGGGCGACGAGCTGGTGCCCGACGCGGTCGTCGTGATGGACCGCGCGTTCACGCTGCCCGCACCGCCCGCCGACGTGTGGCCGTGGTTCGTGCAGCTCGGCCGGCGGCGAGGCGGCTGGTACCTGCCCGGTTGGCTCGAACGCGTCGTGCCGCCGCGGCGCCTGGCCCTGCGCCACCTCGACGCGGCCCTTCTGGGCCTGGCAGTCGGCGACGTCATCCCCGACTGGGGCGGTCGCGACGCCACGTTCACCGTGGCCGAGCTCGCCCCCGGCAGCCACCTCGTGCACACGTCGCGGCGCGGCGCGATCCGGCTGTCCTGGTGCATCGTCCTGCACCCGGCCGACGGCCCCGCGCGGGACCGGGACGAGGGTCCACCTGCGGCTGAGGCTCGGCGGTGTCCGTCGGCCGTGGGTCGGCGAGGTGGGCGGCGGTGCGCTCGACCTGCTGACGGTGGCCGGCCTGGCCGCGGGCCTGCGGGAGCGGCTGCTCGCAGGCGGCGGGTCGACGGGAGGCGGCGTCAGCGGGAGGGCTTAGGCTCGTCGTGTGTACGAAGGCGTGGTCCAGGACCTCATCGACGAGCTCGGGCGGCTGCCCGGCGTGGGGCCCAAGAGCGCCCAGCGGATCGCGTTCCACCTGCTGCAGGCCGACGCGGTCGACGTCAAGCGGCTGGTCGACGCGCTGACCGAGGTCAAGGAGAAGGTGCGCTTCTGCGCCACCTGCGGGAACGTCGCAGAGGGCGAGCAGTGCCGCATCTGCGCCGACTCGCGGCGTGACGGCAGCTCGATCTGCGTGGTGGAGGAGCCCAAGGACGTCGTGGCCATCGAGCGCACCCGCGAGTTCCGCGGCCGCTACCACGTGCTCGGCGGCGCCATCAGCCCGATCGAGGGCGTCGGCCCCGACGACCTGCGCATCCGCGAGCTCATGACCCGCCTTGCCTCCGGCGAGGTCACCGAGATCATCATCGCCACCGACCCGAACCTCGAGGGCGAGGCCACCGCCAGCTACCTGGCGCGGCTCATGCGGCCCATGGGCCTCAAGGTCACCCGCCTCGCCTCGGGACTGCCCGTGGGTGGCGACCTGGAGTATGCCGACGAGGTCACGCTCGGCCGGGCGTTCGAGGGCAGGAGGCTGCTCGATGTCTGACGACCTCCGCATGCTGGCCGACGACTGCGCCACCGAGGCCCGCACCTTCCTCTCGACGATGACCGAGGTCGCCTCCGGCAGCGAGCCCGCCGCCGCCCTGCCGATGACGCTGCTGGCGGTGTCGCAGGTCCTGCTGATGGGCTCGCGGCTGGGCGCCGTCCAGGACGTCGTCCCGGTGGAGCGCTTCGAGTCCGACCCGGGCCCGGACGTCGACGTGGACCCCCTGCGGACGGCCCTGGGCAACCTCTTCGAGGGCATCGACGACTACGCCTACGTGGTCGACCCCCTCCTCGACGTCGAGGTCGCGCGCAGCTCGGTCTCCGACGACGTCGCCGAGATCGCGCTCGCCCTGTCCCACGGACTGCGGCACTACGACGCGGGTCGCCCGGTCGAGGCGCTGTGGTGGTGGCAGTTCAGCTACCTGTCGACGTGGGGTGACTCCGGCGCCCGCGCGCTGCGGGCGGTCCTGTGCCTGCTCGGGCACGTGCGGCTCGACGCCGACGACGAGGTCGCGTCCGAGGCCGAGTTCGACGCCCTGCACCCCTGACCCGGTCGCTCCCGGCGTCAGGGTCGTGCACCCGGCGGACAGCGGCGGCGACGTCCGCGCCCGACGTCGCCGTCCGGCATACGGCACCCGCGTCTCGCCTGCCGAGCCACCGTTAGACTGTCCGCGCCGCAGCCACCGCACCACCCTGGGGAGTCCCACCGTGCCGATCGTCGTCCAGAAGTACGGCGGCTCCTCGCTCGCCGACGCCGCGAGCATCAAGCGGGTCGCCCGCCGCATCGTCGAGGCGAAGAAGGCCGGCAACGACGTCTGTGTCGCCGTCTCCGCGATGGGCGACAGCACCGACGAGCTGCTCGACCTCGCCAACGAGGTCAGCCCGCAGCCGCCGCCGCGTGAGATGGACATGCTGCTCACCGCCGGCGAGCGGATCTCGATGGCACTGGTGGCCATGGCGATCCACGACCTCGGCTACTCGGTGCGCTCCTTCACCGGCAGCCAGGCCGGCGTCATCACCGACTCCACCCACGGCAAGGCGCGCATCATCGACGTCACGCCCGGCCGCGTGACCGACGCCCTCGACAAGGGCCACATCGTCATCGTCGCGGGGTTCCAGGGGGTCAGCCAGGACACCAAGGAGATCACCACGCTGGGGCGTGGCGGCACCGACACGACCGCGGTGGCGCTCGCCGCCGCCCTCGGCGCCGACGTCTGCGAGATCTACACCGACGTCGACGGCGTCTTCACCGCCGACCCGCGGATCGTGCCCAGCGCGCGCAAGATCGACACCATCTCCGCCGAGGAGATGCTCGAGCTCGCGGCGTCCGGCTCCAAGGTCCTGCACCTGCGCAGCGTCGAGTACGCCCGCCGCTTCGACATCCCGATCCACGTCCGCAGCTCCTTCTCAGCGAAGGAGGGCACCATCGTCACCGACCACCCAGCCCAAGGAGACACCGTGGAAGCCCCGATCATCGCCGGTGTCGCCCACGACCGCAGCGAGGCCAAGATCACCGTCGTCGGCGTGCCCGACCACCCGGGCAAGGCCGCCGAGATCTTCCAGACCTGCGCCGACGCCCAGATGAACATCGACATGATCGTGCAGAACGTGTCGGCCACCGACACGGGCCTCACGGACATCTCGTTCACCTGCCCCAAGACCGACGGCCGCACCGGCGTCGAGGCGCTCAAGCGCGTCCAGGAGTCGGTGGGCTTCGCCTCGATCCAGTACGACGACCAGATCGGCAAGCTCTCGCTGGTCGGCGCCGGCATGCGGTCGCACCCCGGTGTCTCGGCGACCTTCTTCAAGGCGCTCGCCGACACCGGCGTCAACATCGAGATGATCTCCACCTCCGAGATCCGCATCTCCGTCGTGACCCGCGCCGAGGTGCTCGACGACGCCGTCCGCGCCGTCCACACCGCGTTCGGCCTGGACTCGAGCGAGGGCGAGGCAGTGGTCTACGGAGGCACCGGCCGGTGACCTCCCTCGCCTCCCGGTCCTCCCGGCCGACGCTCGCCCTCGTGGGCGCCACCGGTGCGGTCGGGCAGGTGACCCGGCAGGTGCTCGCGATGCGGGCGGACATCTGGGGCGAGGTGCGGGCCGCTGCGGCGGTCGAGGACGCCGGTGCCGTCATCGACGTCATCGGCCGGGACGTCGTCGTGCAGGAGCTGACCCCCGAGTTCTTCGACGGCGTCGACATCGCCCTGGTCGACCTGCCCGCGCCGGTCGCGGCGCAGTGGGCGCCGGTCGCGGCCGATCGCGGTGCCGTGGTCATCGACAACAGCTCGGCGCTGCGCGGCGACCCCGACGTCCCGCTCGTCGTGCCCGAGGTCAACCCGGCCCAGGTGCGCCACCGGCCCAAGGGGATCATCGCCAACCCCGGGGCGACGACCCTGACCATGGTCGGGGCGCTGAGCGCGCTGCACTCGGAGTGGGAGCTCACCGAGCTGGTCGTGTCCTCCTACCAGGCCGCCTCCGGAGCGGGCCGGGTCGGCATGGCCCGCCTCTACGACGAGCTCGAGGTCGTGGCCGGCCACCGCGAGCTGGGTCACCAGCCGGGTGACGTCCGCCGCCTCATCGAGCACGAGCTCGGGTCCGACTCGCCCTTCCCGGCGCCGTTGGCCCTGAACGTCGTGCCGTGGATCGGCCGTGCGGCGGAGGACGGCTGGACCACCGAGGAGCTCAAGATCCGCAACGAGACCCGCAAGGTCCTCGGACTCCCGGGCCTGCGGGTCGCGGCCACCTGCGTCCGGGTGCCCGTCGTCACGACCCACTCGGTCTCCGTGCACGCGACGTTCGCCCGCCCGGTCGACGTCGACCGGGCACGCCAGGCGCTGGTCGAGGCGCCGGCGGTCGTGGTGCTCGACGACCCCGACGCCCTGGAGTTCCCCACCCCCTCGGACACCGTGGGCTCGGACCCGCGGTTCGCGGGGAGGCTGCGGCAGGCACGGGACTTCCCGCACACGCTCGACTTCTTCATCTGTGGCGACAACCTGCGCAAGGGCGCGGCGCTCAACATGGTGCAGGTCGCCGAGCTGGTCGCGCAGGACCTGGCCGTGGTGGCCCGGGACGCCAGCGGCGCACGGACGCCTTGACCCGGGCGGCGCCCGCATGCACGTCGTGGTCGCCGGTGTCCACGTCGTGGAAGGCGGGCCCTTCGTCACGGGTCGGTGACGAAAACCCGGCCTAGCGTGTCGCTTGACACGGTACGGATGTGACTGGTGTGACGATTGTGACTCGAGACGGAGAGACCGGTGGCAGCCCCACCGCAGCAGAGCCAGGGGGAGACATGACGGACGAGGACCGCATCGCCTCAGACGACGACCGCACGGCCACCGAGGTCTGGCGCAAGCACCGGCTGCGCCAGATCCTGCTCTTCGTGACCGTGCCCGGCGTGCTCCTGGGCACTGCGAGCATCACCGCCGCGTACTCCGCCGGCCTCATGACGCCCCCGAAGCCCAAGCCCGCCTGCACGCCCCAGGTCGTCCCGGCCCCGGCTCGAGGGTCCTTCACCGTCAACGTGATGAACGCGACCGGGCGCTCGGGCGTGGCCGCCGAGGTGGCGGCGGGGTACGGCAAGCGCCAGTTCAAGGTCGGCGGCATCAGCAACGCCCCCGACTCCTGGTACGTCACCCCGCCGGCCGTCGTGCACTACGGCCCCGCCGGGCTGGACCAGGCGCTGCTCGCCGCCCAGCAGATCCCCGGCGCCAAGCTCTTCGAGGACGTCCGCCCCGGCACGTCGGTCGACGTCGTCGTCGGACTCGGCTTCAAGGGCCTGGAACCACTGCCCCCGCGGCTCAAGCCGATCCCGTCCGAGGTGTCGGTCAACGTCTACAACACGACGTACAAGACCGGCCTGGCCAAGGTGGTCGCGACCGAGCTCAAGGGCCGCGGCTTCAAGGTCAAGGACGTCTCCAACGACCCGCTGCGGACGATGCAGCTCGGCACGGCCGTCATCCGCTACGGAGAGCTCGGCGACCTCAACGCCGCCCTGCTGGCCGAGCACGTCCCCGGTGCCGAGCTCGTCAAGGACACCCGCGCGGACGCCTCCGTCGACCTCGTGATCGGCAACGCGTACACCGCCCTCGTCCCCGCCGCTGAGGTCCCGCCGCTCCCGCCCCGGCCCAAGGCCGTGACGCCCACGGTCGCGCGGCCGTGCTCCGACGGCTGAGTCCGCCGCGGCCGGACCCGACTTGGCCCAGCCGGGGTGCGCGGGGCACAGTGGTGTCCCGATGCAGTCCCGACGCCGGTATGCCGTAGCCCCCGCCTGCCTCGCCGTGGCCCTCGTGGCCGGGTGTGGCGGGTCACCCGACCGCACCGCTGCCGCGGCGCCGGCGCCGTCCGTGTCCGCGCCGTCCTCGTCCTCGACGAGCGACTCCCCGACCACGCCGCCGCCGACCACCACGACGTCGGCGGCCTCGACGCCGCGCACGGCGACGCCGTCCAGCGCGACCCCGACCACCCGGGCCGCCTCGGCCTCTGCCGGCGCGCTCCCACCCGTGCCCCTGGCCGGCGCCGAGCCGACGGTCCGGTTCCCGCGCAACGAGCCGGCGGTCGGCGCCGGGGCGAACGCGACCATCGGACCGGTCCCGGACCCGGTGTGGGCCCGGATGGTGGGGTACTCGTGGACGCAGGGGTGCCCGGTCGGGCGCTCGCAGCTGCGCTACGTGCAGGTCAACTTCTGGGGCTTCGACGGGGCGCGGTCGCGCGGCGCCGTGGTGGTCAACGCCAGCATCGCGGACGCCGCGGCGGCCGGGTTCACCCGGTTGTACGACCTGCGGTTCCGGATCCGGCAGATGCGGCCCATGGACTCGAGCTGGGGCAGGAACCCCAAGGGGCCGGGCGCCGACGACTACGCAGCCATGCGGGCCGACAACACCTCCGCCTTCAACTGTCGCTACGTCGGCGGACAGGAGGCGTCGAAGGTGTACAGCAAGCACGCCTACGGCACGGCGATCGACGTCAACGACTTCGAGAACCCCTACGTCGACAGCGACGGTACGGTCTACCCGGGCACCTACTGGCTGCACCGCCGGGGCCCCGCGCCAGGGGTCTTCTCCTCCAGCGGCAGCGACGCCGTGCGCGCGTTCACCAGCCAGGGCCTGCGCTGGGGTGGCCTGTGGTCCCAGCCCGACTACCAGCACTTCGACCGGTGAGCGCCCGTCCCCGGCCGTCCCGGCCCGCGCTCGCCGTCGCGGCTGCGGCCCTGGTGGTGCTCACCGGCTGTGGTGGCGCAGCTCCTTCTACCTCCTCCACGAGCACGGGCTCCAGCACGTCCACGACGACGACCACGACCCCGGCCTCCACCACGACGGCGACGACGACCACCACGACCCGGCCGCCGGCCCCCACACCGACCCGCACCACCCCCACCAAGCTCCCGACGCCGACGGCCACCGCATCCCACAGGGCGGCCACGACGACCGCGTCCAGCCCGCGCTGCAGCGTGCCGACCGGGGTGACCGCCACCCAGGTGGTGCTGGTCAAGGGGTCCGGCTCCTCCGCCACGGTTCGCGCCTGCCGCCGAGTCTCGGGCACCTACCAGCTCGAGCTCGGCCCCTACTACGGCCACGTCGGGCTCAACGGCGTCACCTGGTCCAAGCGCGAGGGCGACCTCATGACACCCGCGGGCACGTTCCCGCTGCGCGGCGGCTTCGGCGTCGACGGCAACCCCGGCCTCGCGCAGGGCTGGTTCCGGGTGGACGCGAACGACGTCTGGGTCGACGACCCGGCCTCCAGCCTCTACAACACCCACCAGCGCGCGCCGGCGAGCGGCCGCTGGTCCTCCGCCGAGCCGCTGCTCCAGGTCCCGGCGTACGACTACGCGCAGGTCGTCGGCTACAACGAGGCCCGAGTGCCCGGCAAGGGGTCCGCGATCTTCTTCCACGTGGACAAGGGCCGCGGCACCGCCGGCTGCATCTCCCTGCCCACGGCGTCCTTGCTCGCGGTGTTCCGCTGGGAGCGCCCCGGCGCCGTCATCTCGATCAGCTGACCGCCGGGCCCCGAGGTCGCGAGGCGCGCCCGGCCGCGACGCACCCGAGGTCACGACGCACCCCGGACGGCTCTGGCCGCCGGGACGGGGAGTTGGCAGAGTGAGGGCATGACCGACGTGCGCACTGTCGCCATGCTCACCGCGGGTGGCCTCGCCCCCTGCCTCTCGTCCGCCGTGGGCGGCCTCATCGAGCGGTACACCGAGGTCGCGCCCGACGTGCGGATCCTGGCCTACCGCAACGGATATGCCGGCCTGCTGACCGGTGACTCCGTCGAGGTCACGGACGACGTGCGCAAGGTCGCGCACCGGCTGCACGCGTTCGGCGGCAGCCCCATCGGCAACAGCCGGGTCAAGCTCACCAACGTCGAGGACTGCGTCCGCCGCGGGCTGGTGCAGGAGGGGCAGGACCCGCTGCAGGTCGCGGCCGAGCAGCTCACGGCCGACGGCGTCGACGTCCTGCACACCATCGGCGGCGACGACACCAACGGCACCGCGGCCGACCTCGCGGCATACCTGCGCGAGCACGGGCACACCCTCACCGTGGTGGGCCTGCCGAAGACCATCGACAACGACGTCGTCCCGATCCGGCAGTCGCTCGGCGCGTGGACCGCGGCCGAGCAGGGCGCGATCTACGCGCGCAACATCGTCGCCGAGCACTCCTCGAACCCCCGGATGCTCGTCGTGCACGAGGTCATGGGGCGCAACTGCGGCTGGCTCACGGCGGCCACGGCGCTCGAGCACCACCGCTGGGTGCAGGGGGCCGACTTCGCCGGCTGGCTCGAGAACTCGCCCGAGCGCTGGGACGTGCACGGTGTGTACGTGCCCGAGCGGCCGTTCGACATCGCCGAGGAGGCCGACCGGCTGCGGGGGCTCATGGACCGGGCCGACGGCGTCAACCTGTTCGTCTCCGAGGGTGCCGGGGTCGCCGAGATCGTCGCGTCGATGGAGCAGGCCGGCGAGGACGTGCCGCGCGACCCGTTCGGGCACGTGCAGCTCGACAAGATCAACCCCGGCGCGTGGTTCGCCAAGCAGTTCGCCGCGCAGCTCGGCGCCGACAAGGTCCTGGTGCAGAAGAGCGGCTACTTCGCCCGGTCGGCCGCGCCCAACGCCGCCGACCTGGAGCTCATCCGCCGCTGCACGACGTATGCCGTGGACGCGGCCCTGCGCGGCGAGGCCGGTGTGGTGGGCCAGGACGAGGAGCGGGGCGACGAGCTGCGGGCGATCGAGTTCGAGCGGATCAAGGGCGGCAAGGCCTTCGACCCCTCGGTCGACTGGTTCGCCGGGCTGTTGCGGGACATCGGCCAGGCCTAGCTCGTGTGACGACAGACCTGGGTGACGTGACCGGCACCCGGCTCTCGCAGACTCCGCGTCCGGGCGACGGATCCGGGGATCGTGACGTCATCGCGGCTCAGGACGTGGTGTCCCCGGCGGGAGCCGGGTCGGCGGTCTGCCGTCGGCTCGCCGCGCTCGTCCCGGTCCGGGCGAGCGAGCGGTCCACGAGGGTCACCACCAGCATCGCCAGTGCGACGCCGGAGGCGAAGAGGGCGATCTCGTGCAGTCCGGCGGTGTCCGCGGAGGATCCGAGGAACAGGCCGCTCGCGGACGAGGCCACGATCGCGCCGAGGTACATGAAGGTGCGCAGCAGGCCCGCGGACGACGCGATCCGGTCGGCCTGGGCCTGGTGGTAGACCGCGTTCTGGTTGGCGAGGCTGAGCAGGCCCTGCGGCACGCCCAGCAGGAGCACCACCCCGACGAGCACCACGACGCTGCTGTGCGCCCCCAGGCCGAGCATGAGGAGCGTCGCCACGACCTGGACCGCCCCACCGACGAGGAGCTTGCCGCGGATCTCGGGGTGTCGCCCGGTCGTGGTCGACACGACGATGGCGGTGGCGAACATGGGCAGCAGCACGAGGCCCGCGACCGACGGTCGCAGCCCGCGACCGTCCTCGAGCCACTGGGTGAAGCCGTAGAGGACCACGTAGCTCACGGTGGCCGACAGCATCATCCGCACGTAGGTCAGGGCCAGGGGCAGGTTGCCGCGCAGGACCCGGAGGTCGACGAACGGGGCGCCACTGCGCAGCTCGACGACGACGAAGCCGGCACCCAGCAGCACGGCCGCCACGAGCAGCCACGGCGTCGCCGTCTGCAGCCGCATGAGCCAGAGCAGCAGGGTGACGAGCGCCCCGGCGAACAGGATGATGCCCGGCAGGTCGAGCGTGGCGGCCAGCGAGCGGGCGCGACCGGCACTGCCAGCGGACCCACCGGCACACGCCTGACCCTGTCGGGCGGCGTCGTCGCGCCCGCCGGGGTCGTGGGGGAGCCGTAGCCAGCCCAGGACGAGGCACGCGACCGACAGCGGGATGTTGACGGCGAACGTCGAGCGCCAGCCCCAGACGCCGATGAGCAGGCCGCCCAGCGGGGGCCCGATCACGGCGACGGTCTGGTTCGCCACGGCGAGGACGGTGAGGATGCCGGCGGGCGAGGACTCGCCCGTGCGGTCGGCCTCGCGCCGGATGAGGTCCATCGAGCTCGGGTACCCCGCGCAGGTGCCGATGCCGAGGACGACGCGGGCCACCACGAGCCAGCCGAGGTCGGGCGCCACCAGGCCGAGCACCCCGGCCAGCCCCACCAGCGCCGTGCCGGTGAGGTAGACGGCCCGGGGTCCGACGAGGTCGACCAGCCGGCCCACGACGGGTTGGCCGACGGCGGTCGCGAGGTAGAGCGCGGAGATGAGCCAGACGGTCTGGGACGGCGCCGCGCCGAGGTCGTGCCCGATCGGCACGAGTGACACGGCGATGATCGAGCTGTTGACCGGGTTCAGCACCGAGCCGAGCACCATGGGTGCCACGAGCCGCCGGTCGAACCGGCTCGGCTTAAGTTCCTTAGATGTACTAACCATTACCTTAGGTATACTAATCGCCCATGGACACCCGTGCCAAGCCCGCGAGCAGCACCGGCAGCAACGCCGCCAACGGCTCCGGTGACCGGCCCGCCCCCCCGGCCGGCCCGGCAGAGGGCGAGGACGAGCTCGTCTTCGCGGTCAAGCACGCCGTGAGCCGGGTCTACAGCCGGTTCCGCTCCGAGCGCGTCGAGGGTGACCTCGGCGAGGTCGCCCTCTCGGTGCTCGCCCGCATCGAGAAGTACGGCCCCCACACGCTCACCGCCCTGAGCCAGTACCACCGGGTGACGCCGCCCTCGATGAGCCAGGCGGTCAACCGCCTCACCGGGGCGGGTCTCGCCGAGCGGGTCCCGGACCCCGACGACGGCCGGCGCGTCCGCATCGCCGCGACCCCGGACGGCGCCAGGGTGTCCCGCGAGGCGCGGGCGCGTCGCAACGCCTGGCTCAAGGCGTGCCTCGACGACCTCCCCGAGTCCGACAGGAGGGTGCTCGCCCGGGCCGCCGAGCTGCTGACCCGCATGGCCGACTCCTAGCCACTGCCCGTGCCGTAGCCGCTGCCCGACTCCCAGCCACTGCCCGTGCCGTCGCCGCGGCCGAACCCCGGGTGGCCGCACCCTTGCGGAGCCCGCACGGGCGTAGCAGGGTCGGGCCATGGCACCCAGCACCGCCACCACGGCATACCGCGCAGCGCGCGACCAGCTCGTCTCCCTGTTCGGCCGGCACGACGACGCCATGCGCGAGTTCCGCTGGCCCGACGTGGGTGAGCGGTTCAACTGGGCGGTCGACTGGTTCGACGCCATTGCGCGCGGCAACGACACCACCGCCCTGTGGATCGTCGAGGAGGACGGCAGCGAGCAGCGGCTCACCTTCGACGAGCTCGCCTCGCGGTCCGACCAGGTGGCGGTCTGGCTGTCGGATCTCGGTGTGGCACAGGGCGACCGGGTGCTGCTCATGCTCGGCAACCAGGTCGAGCTGTGGGAGACCATGCTCGCGGTCTTCAAGCTCGGGGCCGTCGTCATGCCGACCACTGCCGCCCTCGGGCCCCACGACCTGCGCGACCGGGTCGACCGCGGCGGTGCGAAGGTCGTGGTGGCCAACGCCGCGGACGCGCCCAAGTTCGCGGAGGTGCCTGGGAGCTACCTGCGCGTGGTCGTGGGCGAGTCGCAGGGGTGGCACTCCTACGCCGATGCGTATGCCGTGCAAGGACATCCGTTCGAGACGACCACCGCGCCGTCGGACCCGCTGCTGCTCTACTTCACGTCCGGGACGACGAGCAAGCCCAAGCTCGTCGAGCACACGCAGGTCTCCTACCCCGTCGGGCACCTGTCGACGATGTACTGGATCGGCGTCCGGCCCGGCGACGTGCACCTGGCGATCAGCTCGCCCGGCTGGGCCAAGCACGCGTGGTCGTGCTTCTTCGCGCCGTGGATCGCCGAGGCGACCATCTTCGTCTACAACTACGCCCGTTTCGACGCCGCGGCGCTGCTCGAGCAGATCCGCAGGGCCGGCGTGACGACGTTCTGCGCCCCACCGACGGTGTGGCGCATGCTGATCCAGGCCGACCTCGGCGGCTCCGACGGCAAGGGTTCGCTGCGGGAGCTGCTGGCCGCGGGGGAGCCGCTCAACCCCGAGGTGATCACCCAGGTCGAGAAGGCGTGGGGCATCACGATCCGCGACGGGTACGGCCAGACCGAGACCACGCTGCAGGTCGGCAACATCGCCGGCGACCGGGTGAAGCCGGGGTCGATGGGACGGCCCATGCCCGGCGTCCCGGTGGAGCTCGTGGACCCGCTGACGGGCGAGCGCGCGGACGAGGGCGAGATCGTCCTCGACCTGTCGCAGCACCCGGTCAACCTGATGATCGGCTACCTCGGCGACGAGGAGCGGCAGGCCGAGGCGATGGCGGGCGGTTTCTACCACACCGGCGACGTCGCCCAGCGGGACGAGGACGGCTACATCACGTACATCGGGCGCACCGACGACGTGTTCAAGGCGAGCGACTACAAGGTGTCGCCGTTCGAGCTCGAGTCGGTCCTCATCGAGCACCCCGCCGTGGCCGAGGCCGCGGTCGTCCCGGCGCCGGACCCCACGCGCCTGGCCGTGCCCAAGGCATACATCGCGCTGGCGGCCGGGCACGCGCCCGACGCGGAGACGGCGAAGTCGATCCTGGCCCACGCCCGCGCCAACCTCGCGCCGTACCTGCGCGTGCGCCGCATCGAGTTCTACGAGCTGCCCAAGACGATCTCGGGCAAGATCCGCCGGGTCGAGCTGCGTGACCGGGAGCAGCGGGCGTTCGACGGCGGGACGTCGCTGTCGGAGGAGTTCCGCGACGAGCAGTTTCCCGAGTTGTTCCGCTGAGCCCCGTGCCACGGGACCCTGTTCCGCTGGGCCCTGTTCCGCTGAGCGGCAACGGAGCCGGGCACTTGGGTGGATAGGGGACAAAGCCTGCCCGCCTGCCGCCAGTCGCCTCCGCCCGGGGCTCCTTGACCCCTGTCACGCGGGTTCGGTCCCGGGTACCGTGAAGTGCGGTGGTTCCGCCAGGGCCGCCGACCGCACGACCGGGGCAAGCGGGCCGGGGGCACATGCGCACCTACCCATATGCGTTCCACGTCGCCCTCGACGGCAACGGGCTGAACGGGCTCGAGGGCCGGGCCGGCGTGTGCCTGTTCCACTACGACCCCGAGACCGGCGACCACGCGTACAAGGTCACCTACTTCGACGGCGCCTCCGGTGGTCACGCGCCCAACGTCGACCCCGGTCGCCGGATCGGGTTCCTGGGCAACACCGGCCAGCACCTGCTCTTCTACGACCTCGCCACGCTCGAAGAGGCGGACCGGGTCTCCACCCTGCGCTTCGAGGTGCCAGACACGACGATCAAGGGCAGCACCCACCTGGTCTGGCTGGACGACACGCAGTTCGTCACCTCGATCGGCGAGCACCTCTGGAAGTTCGACGTCAACCGGCTCACCAAGGCCGAGCAGGTCGCGCCGCACCAGCTCAAGATCCCGCACGCCATGAAGCGCACGGCCTCCGGTCGCTACGTCGTCTACGGCGGGATGGACCACCCGACCCGCGGCGAGGCCAAGGAGGTCGGGATCCTCGACACCGTCACCGGCGAGGTCCGGCGGGTGCCGCTGCCGACCACCTGCTGGCACGTCGTCTGCCACCCGGTGCTCGACGTGTTCTACGCCATCTCGTTCCGCGTGCACCCCGCCGACCGCACCGACTACGAGCACTGGGGCATGGCGTGGCTGCGCCAGTACGCGTTCGAGATCGACGCCGAGGACGGTCGCGTCGTCCGTCACTGGACCGGTGACCGCGACCTGCCCGCACACGTCAACTCGGACGTCACGATCTCCGACTCCGAGCTGATCTTCTGCACCGGCGGCAGCCACACCGTCGTCCTCGTCGACCTGCTCACCCTGAGCCACCACCGCCTGATCGACGAGCACCCGGGCGCGCTGGAGAGCCTGGCGCTGACGCGCCAGAGCGCGAGCACGATCGCCGAGTCCTTCATGCGCGGCAACGTCTTCGGCAACAGCCACCTGTATGCCGAGTCGCTGCGGGTGAGTCGCGGGGCGTTCGTCGACGGCATCTACGCCTGCCAGCTCTCGGCCGACCAGACGCTGCTCTTCACGGCCAACCGCGGGCAGAACCACATCACCGTCTACGACTACCCGTCGCTGGAGCTGCGCGACCGCGTCGTCATGCCGGAGCTGCAGGACCTCGACCCGAGGGTGGGCGCGTTCGGCGACCCGCGCCTCGGCTTCCACCACTCCTACCTCGTCAGCCCACCCACGCCCACGGCAGGAGAGCCCTGATGGCCGACTACAGCATCGACACCACCGTCTACGGGGGCAGCACCCTCAGCTCGGACGTGACCGCCGACGTGACCTCCACACTCACGGGGCTCGACGACATGAAGCTCACGCTGGCCGGGGGGACGACCAACACCAACAACGGCACCAACACCGTGCACTCCGACGCGACGATCACCCTCGAGCCGGTGACGACCACGTCGACGGTGAACACGACCTCGAACCTCGAGAGCCGGTCCAGCGTCGACACCACCTCGTCGGTGGACCTCAAGCCGGTGGCCGTGGACACGTGCGTCCGCCTGGAGCTGGGGCCGCCGCCCGCCACGGAGGTGTGCACGCCGTACGAGCAGACGTGGGGCTGGTCGGTCCTCGGCCTGGAGCTGTTCTCGCTCACGGTGCGGGGGCGGGCCACCGCACACATCCGACCCGAGCACCACGGCCCCGTCGTGATCGACCTGTGAGGTCCCCATGCCGACCAGTCGCCGCAAGGCTCCCTCCACGACCCGTTCCTCCCGCGCGGCGGGTCGCCCCGCCGAGCCCGGAGCCGCTGACCGCGCGCGGACGGCCTCGGTGGCCGACCAGGTCGTCCTCACGGGGCCACCGGGCCGGCTGCACGCGACGGTCTCGGTCGAGAACGCCGTCTCCGAGCGGGTGTCGGTGCGCGGAGCGGTGCTGCACCGGTCCGGCCAGCAGCCGGTACCGGGCCTGGCCACGGCCCTGATCTCCCCGGGCGCGACCGCCTCGGTGCCCGTGTCGGTCAGCCTCTCCCGGACGACACCCCCTGGGGAGCTGGAGGCCGAGCTGGAGGTCGGGGGCACCCGCCGGCCGGTGCGGGTCCTGGTCGAGCCCGAGCTCGACCTCCACCTGAGCCCGTCCCGCGTGCTCGCCGTGCCGGGCAGCCAGCGCCTGCCGCTCACCCTGGTCAACCACGGCAACGTCGACATCCCCCTGGCCGCCCTGACCCGGGCGCGGACCGACGACGGCGGCCCCGAGCCGGGACCCGACGTCTCCCTCACCGTGCTCGACCCGACCACCGTCGAGCCCGGTGCCGTCGTCAGCGTGGCCGCCGAGCTCACCGTGCCCGACGACCTCGATCCCACCCGGCGACACGTCGCCCGCATCCCCGTCGGGACCGCCGACCTCGAGGTCGTCGTCCTGCCCCGCACCGCAACGGAGGAGCTGTCATGAGCACCACGGCACCGGAGTACCTCACGACGCTGCGCACCGGCCTCGCCGAGGCCGTGCAGCAGTGGGCGGACCAGTCCACCTCGGCGTGGGAGCAGTGGACGCGAGCGTGGCAGCCGGTCGCCGACGCGGGCGCCGACGCCCTCGGCGTGCCGCGCCTGCAGCCCGGCTCCCCGCCCCGGGTCGTGACGGCCGCGGGCGCAGCCGCCCGCCACGACCACGGACACCACGACCACGGGCACGGCGTCCACCCGGGCCACGGGCACCACCACGACCACCACGGCTGGGAGCAGCGCGCCGGGCACCGCCACGAGGGCTGTGGCTGCGGGGAGCCCCAGGGGCACGCGGAGCCCCATGGACACGTGGAGGCGTACCGGCACGAGGGCTGCGGGTGCGCGGAGTGTCGCGGCCACGCGGAGGCCCACCGGCACGAGGGCTGCGGGTGCGGCGGCCACGGCCGTGGGTGCGCCTGCGGAGGGCGCGAGCACGCCCACGGCTGCTGTGCCGGTCCGTGCGACTGCTGCGTCCCGGAGGCGGACGTCGTCGTCCGGGCGCGGGCCGGCGAGGTCCGGGTCGTGCCGTTCCGCCTGCACAACCCGTGGCGCCGGGAGCGCGAGGTCACCCTCGAGGTCGGGCCGTGGCACGCCTGCGGGGGTGACGCGCTCGAGGTCCGGGCGCGCCTCGAGGACACCAGCCTCACGCTGGCCCCGTGCGAGGACCGCGTCGTGCGGCTGCTCGTCACCGCCACCGGTTCCAAGGCCGCCGGAGACACCACGACCGAGCACCCGGGGAAGCCGGGACAGGCCGATCCCGCCCAGGACGAGCGAGTACGTGCCGCCGGCGACGTGGGGGAGGAGGCGGTCCGTCAGGTGTCCGTCCTGCGCGGCGCCGACGTGGGCTCCTGCTCCACCGCGTATGCCGACGTGCGGTTCGAGGGGTGCGCCCGACCCCAGCGGGTGGCGCTCGTGGTGCTGCCGGCCGAGTGCGACCCGGTCGACGTCGGGTGCGGGTGCGGGTGCTGCTGCGAGGAGCACCGGTGAGCGAGCGCACGACCGGAACCGACGAGACCCTCGCGCGGATCACCGAGCTGGCCCGGCAGGCGCTGCAGGCCCAGGCGAACCTCGCCAAGCAGTCGCTCGAGCTCGGCCGCGCGACGTTGAGCGGCGACGTCGACCGGTCGAGCGCGGGCCGCGCCTACCTCGACGCGGTCAGCCGGGAGGGGGCGCGCTACTGGCGTGAGGTCGGGGCCCTCGGGCTCGACTACGCCAGCGAGCTCCTGGCCCTCGGCACGCGCAGCGCGGCCCGCGTCGTCAGCGAGGCCTCGGCGGCCGGCTCGCGGGGCACGGACCACACCCGGGCGGGGAGTGGACCCTCCTCGGGCGGGCCGCCCCCGGCCGGGAGGGCACCCGACGGCGCCCGTCGCTCGGCCGTCGTCCTGCGCGGCGTGCTCGGCCAGACAGCCCAGGCCACCGTGACGGTCGTCAACCGCCACACCCGCGCCCGCCGGGTGGAGCTGACCCCGAGCGACCTGCGCGACCCCGGGGGCGCCCTCGTGGCGGCCCGGCTGCGGGTCGACCCCGAGCACGTCACCGTGCCCGCCGGCGGGGACCACCCGGTGCGCCTCGAGGTCGACCTCGACGCCGCCGACGCCGCCGTGGGCGACCGGTACGAGGGGACGGTCGAGGTCAGCGGGGGCGACGAGGCCACGCTGGAGGTGACCGTCGAGGTCGTGGCCTGACCGCCCCAGTCCCAGGGAACGACCCGCCGGGACCGTCCGCGTGCGCACCCGTCCCGGCACCTGCGTCCACGGCCGCGTCGGCCGCGGGGTCGCCGAGGGGAGCGGGCACGAGCTCCCGCGCGGCCCGCACGTCCGCGTGCAGCCGCAGGCCCTCGCGCGCCCAGCGCGGCAGGTCGCGGCTCACCGCCAGCCACGCCAGCGAGGCGGCGACGGCCTCGCGGGCCGGCCGCGCGGCATACCCGAGCTCTCGCGCCTTGGCGCTGGAGTACCAGTAGTGGCGGCCCACGGTGCTCGCCTCGTCGCGGGTCGACAGCGGCTGCTGCTCGGTGAGGCTCGCCCACCACTCGGTGACCGCGGCGATGCCCCATGCGCTCGCGGCAGGCAGCTCGGCGAAGGGGCCCGGCAGCCCGGCCAGCTCGGAGACGAGGGTGTGCAGCGTGCGCCAGGTGACGTCCTCGCCGCCGAGCAGGTAGCGCTCGCCCGGGCCGCCCCGTTCGAGCAGGACGACGTGGCCGGCGCCGACGTCGCGGGCGTCGACCACGTTGCAGCCGCCGGGGAAGGTGCTCCGGGTCGGGTCGAGGAGGTATCGCAGGACGATGGCGTTGCTCGGCGCGAGGCGGGTGAACGGGCCGCCGAGGACGACGGTGGGCAGCGCCAGGACGACCGGTATGCCGTGCTCGCGCCCGGCCGCGAGGGCCGCCTCCTCCTGTGCCACCTTGCTCGCGTAGTAGGCGGGGGCCGGCTCGTCACCGAGACGGTCGTCCTCCGTGCGGGCGACGGGGAGCAGGCTCGAGCCGCGGGTCACGCTCGAGCTCGTCACCACGACGCGGTCCAGCCCGGCGTCGGCCGCGGCACGGACCACCGAGGTGGTGCCGTCGACGTTGACCCGCCCCACCTCGGCCGCCCGCGCCGAGCCGAACGCGTACACGGCCGCGCAGTGCACCACCGCGTCGCAGCCGATGAAGGCGCCGCGCAGGCCCTCCCGGTCCGTGAGGGCGGCGACGCGACGCGGGACCGTGCCTCCGCCGGTCACCGGCACGGGTGGTCCGGGGTCCCGCGTCACGGCGACGACCTCGTGGCCACGGGCCATCGCGGCGGCCACGACCTGCGTCCCGACGAGGCCGGTGGCACCGGTGACGGCCACCCTCATCGCGGGCCCCGCACGTGGGTGAAGCCGCGGTCGTCGACGACCGGCCCCTGCGCCGGGCCACCGTCCGGGCCGCCGTCGTGGACTGTGGTGCGGTCTGCCACCCAGTCCTTCGCGGCTGCGAGGAGCAGCTCCACCGACCGGGTGAGCAACGGCTCGCGCGGGTCCGGTGGCGGCCGGCCGATGCGGAACTCGCGTCCCTCGAAGCAGGCCTCGAGGTTGTCGAAGGTCGTGGTGAAGAACCGCCGGTACGCCTCCTCGAGCAGGGGCGTGCGCACCTCGGGCCACAGGTCGAGGTCGACCCCGGCCCATGCCGGGGGCAGGGAGAAGAGCTGGCGACCGCGCACGGTGACGCGCGTCCCACGGCCGGTCCGCCGGAAGCTGAGCAGGCCGTCGTCGTAGGTGGCGGAACCGTTGGGGCTGACCACGGTCCGCCAGGTCAGGCGGTGCTCGTCCTCGCGCCGCTCGACGAGCTCGATCTTGCCGACGTCGATGGCCCGGCCGCCCCACGCGGCGACCCAGTTCGGCTGGGGGAGGTACAGGTTGCGCTCGGCCTGCCGCGTCGCCTCGGGGTCGGCGCTGCCCGGCACGGTGACGCGCCGTCCGCCCAGGTAGTCGGCCATCAGGCTGATCCCGGCCGCCACGTCGACCCGCGCGACCCAGGCGTCGAAGCCCGCCGGCACCTCGCGGGACACCTCGAAGACGGTCGCGCCGTCGACCAGCCGCCAGCGCATCCCGTCGGCGTTGGGGCGCGTGCCGTCCAGGAGCCCCTCGAACGGTGCGAGGAACGCCGGCAGCCCGTCGTACGCCTCGCCCGGCCAGTCCGTGGGGTCGAACCCGAGCGGCACCTCGCGCCGGTCGACCGCGTCCTTGTCCGCGGCGACCGCCCAGGCCCGGGCCGAGCCCGCGACGCCGTGGGTGAGGGTGAGGAGCGACTCCAGGGCGAGCTGGCCGGCGGGGTCGTCCGCGGCCGCGACCACGGGGGTCAGCAGTCCCCGCAGGGTCGCCAGCACCGGGTCCGCCTGCTCGCCACCCTCGTCGTCGCGGCCGACGGCCGCCCTCAGCACCCGCTCGAGCCTGGGCTCGGCAGCGAGCGCGGCGGCAGCCGCCCTCAGGCGCGGGTGCGGCCCCCGGGGCTGCGCAGGCGTGGGGACCCGCCCCTCCAGCCGACCGCGCGACGGGCCCAGCCGCTCCACGGCACGGGCCACGAGGCGCGAGGCGCCGCGGTCCTGGCCGAGCAGTCCGGCGGCGCAGGTGTCCGCCAGCACCGCGTCCGTCGCGACCACGAGGACCCCGGTGTCGACGGGCACCGGCAGCCGCGCCCCGTCCACGCCGACGCACGGCGCCAGCGCGTCGACGACGACGAGCGTGGGCGGCAGGTGGGCCAGCAGGTCGACCACGACGTCCGCCGGCTCGGCCCCAGCCACCTCGAGAGCCGCGCCTAGCAGGGTCTCCAGCGACCCGGCATACCCGTCGACGAGGTCGGTGACGGCCCGCCCGACGACCACCCGCGTGCCGGCATGCGCCCACGCCGCACTGCACGGGTGGCCGGAGAGCACGGCCGTCTCGGGGACGGGTGCGGTGACGAGGTCGTCGCCGAGGTCGACCACGGCATACGGGCGGCCCTCCCCGGTGCGTCCCGTGAGGCCGGCGTCGACCGCGAGCAGCGTCGCGGACCGGTGACCCCGGTCGTGGTCGCCGACGGTCAGCCGCACGCCGACGGACACCTCGTCGCACCCGTGCCGGTGCAGCAGGTCGACCACGGCGTGGACGACCTCCGCGCCCGCCGGGGTGGGCGGGCTGACGCGGGCGAGGACCACCGCCGGGGCCACGACGTCGAGGCGCAGGCGCTCCCACGCGGCGGCCAGGCCCGCGGCACCACCGCCGCCGACCACGGTGCAGGCGGGCGGTTCCCGGCTCTCGACACCGTCCGGTGCCACGCGTCCATGAAAGCAGCGGATCCCTCGCCGGCGGAAGGCCTCGGTGCCATAGTGGGCGGGTGGCCGAGGACATCGACATCCAGCAGCGGATCAAGGGACTCATCGACGAGGAGCACTCGCTCCGGGCGCAGCTCGGCGACGGGGACATCAGCGTCGAGGAGGAGAACTCGCGCCTGCGGGCGCTCGAGGTCGAGCTCGACCAGTGCTGGGACCTGCTGCGCCAGCGCCGCGCCCGTCGCGAGTTCGGCGAGGACCCGGGGGCCGCGCAGGTGCGCGACGCGGCGACGGTGGAGAACTACCGGGCCTGAGCGCCGTGCCGCGCCGAGCGCACCCTGGCCGCGCCGCGGCGTGGCGGCTGTGACCTTCGACCCTCGAGTCCTACCGTCGACAACGGCTACCGTGAAGGTGGTCGGTACCCGAGACGAGGGGGTGCGGAATGCGCACAGCACTCGACCACCTGCACGTGCCACACCACCAGCCGCGCTGGTGGGTGGGCCACACGATGGCCGCCGTGGCCGGCGCCGTCGCGGTCCTGTATGCCGCGGCCGTGCTGCTGACGGTGCTGCTCCGCGCGGGCCTCTGAGCCCGCGGTTCGCGGCGGCGCGCAGCCCTTCCTCCATGCGGCCCGGGGGAGGACCATGGCGCCGTGAGCGAACAGACCTCGCCCTCGACGCAGGGCGTCACCGTCGAGCTCCTGGCCACCGTCGACCTCGGCCCGGAGATCGAGGGCATGGAGGGCCGGCAGCTGCGGATGCGCCTGGTGACCATGGCGCCGGGCGCCACCTTCGGCCCTGAGCACGACCACAAGGGCCGGCCCGGCACCGTCTACGTGCTCCAGGGCACCATCACCGACCACCGGGACGGCGTGGCCACCGATTACGGGCCGGGGCTGGGGTGGCCCGAGGACCGGAACACCTTGCACTGGCTGGAGAACCGGGGCACCGAGACGGCCGTCGAGGTCTCGGTCGACATCGTGACGACCCCGACCTGAAGACCTGTCCCGGCGGCGAACTGTCGTGCCGTCGTGTTCCCGCGCCCGGCGCTCAGACCTCGTCGCCTGAGAGCAGGAGCTCGGCGGTGGCCGTGTCCGTGACCAGCACCTTCACGTACCCGGCACGCACCGCCACCCGGATCGACTCGACCTTGTCGGCGCCCACTCCCACCCCGATGGTGTGCGGGATGCGGCGCAGTCCGTCGAGGGTGATCGCGATGAGACGTTCCGACCCGGGAAAGTCGATCGGCTGGCCGTCCCGGTCGTAGGGCCGCGCACAGATGTCACCGACGGCTGCCTGCATGGCCTCTTCGTGGGCCGAGATGACGCTGGGCAGTGACCATCGTCGGTGTGGCGGTGCGCCGATGCCGAGGAGAGCGGCGTCGGCGCGATCCCACAGGTTGTGCACGCGCTGCACCTGGGGGTCCTTCACGAGCACCCGGTGAAGCGACGGCGTGGGCATGGCCGGCGCATAGAGCATGACGGGGTTCCCCTGGACCTTGAAGGCGAGGGCACGGGTGATCTCGTTGGTCTGGTACTGCGGCTCCGGCTCCTCCACCCCACCGACCGTCGGGCACAGGACGACTCCCGGCATGGCGGGAAGGCTCTGCTGGGCGACGGTGTAGACGGTCGCGCCTGACGACACGATCAGGACATCACCCGCTCGAAGCTGGGCTGCAGCCAGCGCCTCAACGACCCGGGGAGCGAGCAGCACCCCGGGCTCCACCCCGCGGGCCGACGGGGTCACGTAGGCGCTGGTCAGGCCCAGCGAGGCGATGAGCCGACCCTCCAGGTCCGCAGCGGCACCGTGCTCGGGGTCCCGGACCCGGACCTCCACGATGCCCGTCTCCCGGGCTGCCGCCAGCAGCCGGCTCACCGTGGGACGGCTCGTGCCGATGCGGCGCGCGATCTCCGCCTGGGTGGCGTCCTCGAGGTAGTAGAGCCGGGCCGCCTCGTAGACCAGTCGCGACGAAAAGCGTTGGCGCGCAGGCCCGTGCTCGTTTCTCGGGGTCGAGTCCCTTCCCACTGTTGCCGCCCCCTGGTGCGTCGTCGAGCCGTGCGCTGGTGCACGGATGTTCAGCATAGTGGAAGCGGCTGAACATTTGTGCTGGACAATTGTGCAATCGCGTCTTACGGTGATGGCGGATTCGATGCCGGTTCAGGGCAGATCGGACAACCAGGCCAAAGGAGGTCACCCATGGTCGAGACCGTCGAAGCGCTCGGCAACGCGGAGGGGACGATGCAGGCGGTGGTCTGCCACGGGCCGGGTGACTACCGACTGGAGCGGCTCCCTGTCCCCACCGCCGGTCCCGGGGAGGCGCTGATCCGCGTCGAGGCCGTCGGGATCTGCGCCAGCGACCTCAAGTGCTTCCACGGCGCCGCCAAGTTCTGGGGGGATGCCACTCGGCCGGCCTGGGCGGAGACCCAGGTCGTTCCCGGGCACGAGGTGGCCGGACGCGTCGTCGCCATCTCGCCCGAGGCGCGAGAGCGCTGGCAGGTCGACGAAGGCGATCGCGTCGTCGTCGAGCAGATCGTGCCGTGCGGCGCCTGCCGGTACTGCCTCGAAGGGGCCTACCACATGTGCCAAGTGCACAACATCTACGGCTTCAAGCGCGCGACCCAGGGCGGGATGCAGGAGTACATGGTGCTGACCCGCGGCTCTCTGGTGCACCGTGTGCGCTCGGACATCCCGCCCGCCCACGCCGCATTCGCCGAACCCCTCTCGTGCGCCCTGCACGCCGTCGAGCGGGCACGCATCGGGTTCTCCGACGTCGTGGTCGTGGCCGGCTGCGGGCCGATCGGACTGGGCATGATCGCCGGTGCGGCCGCGAAGTCCCCCGCGCAAGTCATCGCCCTCGACCTCGAACCGCGCAAGCTGGAGCTCGCCGCACGCACTGGTGCCACCGTCACGATCGACATCGGCAAGCAGGACCCCGTCGCGACGGTCATGGAGCTCACAGACGGCTACGGGGCCGACGTCTACCTCGAGGGCACGGGGCACCCCTCGGCGGTCGTGCAAGGACTCTCGCTGCTGCGCAAGCTCGGGCGCTTCGTCGAATACAGCGTCTTCAAGGACGAGGTCTCCGTCGACTGGACGATCATCAGCGACGACAAGGAGCTGGACGTCCTCGGCGCGCACCTCGGCCCGAACTGTTGGCCGGCGGCCATCCGGTTGATCGAGGAGGGCCGCCTGCCCCTCGACGACATCTGCACCCACCAGCTGCCCATCAGCGAATTCGCCCACGGCCTGGACCTGGTCGCGAGCGGCTCCCAGTCGATCAAGGTCTCCCTCCTGCCCTGAGACGGGGCGTCCCGTCCACACCTCCTACGGTTCCGTCCACCCCACCCCCACCCGACCACTCATCTGAGACAAGGACCACGCCATGAAGCACCGCCGCGCCACCAAGGCCACCATCCTGCTGTCCGCCGCGCTCGTCGTGCCTCTCGCGGCATGCAGCTCGGGCAAGTCCGCCAATGCCGGTGCGTCTGGGGCGGGCAAGGGCTCCATCGAGGGCGCGAAGGTCGCCTTCCTGATGCCCGATGAGGCGTCCACCCGCTACGAGCAGCACGACGCCCCCGGCTTCAAGAGCGCACTGGGCAAGCTCTGCTCCAGCTGCAGCGTCCTCTACAACAACGCGACCGGTGACGCCTCCAAGCAGCAGCAGCAGTTCAACGCAGCCATCTCCCAGGGCGTGAAGGCCATCGTCCTGGACCCGGTCGACTCGACGGCTGCGACGTCGATGGTGGCCCGGGCCCAGGCGCGGGGTATCAAGGTCATCGCCTACGACCGGCCCATCCCCAACGCCAAGGTCGACTACTACGTGTCGTTCGACAACGAGGAGATCGGCAAGTCGATCGCACAGTCCCTGGTCAAGCACCTCAAGGACACCTCGGTGCCGACGACAAAGGGCATCCTCGAGGTCAACGGCTCCCCGACCGACGCCGCCGCGGGACTGATCAAGAAGGGCATCCACGAGGGTCTCGCGGGGAGTGGATACACGACGCTGGCGGAGTACGACACCCCCGACTGGGAACCCACGAAGGCCCAGCAGTGGGTGGCGGGGCAGGTTTCACGCTTCGGCGACAAGATCGGCGGCATCGTCGCAGCCAACGACGGCACCGGTGGTGGCTCGATCGCTGCGCTGAAGGCAGCCAACGTCAAGCCCGTTCCGCCCGTCACCGGCAACGACGCCACCACCGCCGGCTTGCAGCTCATCATCGCCGGCGACCAGTACAACACGATCTCCAAGCCCAGCGAGATCGTGGCTGGGGCGGCTGCGCAGGTGGTCGTCGACCTGGTCCAGGGCAAGAAGGTCGAGGCAGTCGGCGGAGGCAAGCTCACGACGGTCTTCAACGCACCCACCATGCTCTTCGTCCCGAAGGTGATCACCAAGGAAAACCTCAAGGCCGAGATCATCGACACGAACATCGCGAAGGCCTCCGACCTCTGCACGGGCGCCTACGCCGCCGGGTGCAAGTCCCTCGGAATCTCCTGACGCACAGCACGCTGTCGAGTCCAAGGGAGGCCTCTCCATGACAGTCACAGAAACAACGCCGACCGCTACCGGTGAGACGACGCCCGTCCTGAGCCTGCGCGGTGTGGGCAAGATGTTCGGTGCCGTGTCAGCGCTCACCGACATCGACTTGGAGGTCCACGCCGGCGAGGTGGTCGCCCTGGTGGGTGACAACGGTGCCGGGAAGTCCACGCTCGTCAAGGTGTTGTCCGGAGTGCACCAGCCCGATACGGGCGAACTGTTCTTCGACGGACGGCGCGTCTCGATCGAGTCGCCCTCGGCTGCACTGGAGCTCGGCATCGCCACGGTGTTCCAGGACCTCGCGCTGTGCGAGAACCTCGACGTGGTGGGCAACCTCTTCCTCGGCCGCGAGATGGGTCCGCTTCGCCTCAGCGAGGTGGAGATGGAGACCAGGTCGTGGGAGCTGCTCGGCGAGCTCTCGGCCCGGATCCCGAGCGTCCGGGTGCCGATCGCCTCACTGTCCGGTGGCCAAAGGCAGACGGTCGCCATCGCCCGGTCGCTGCTCGTGAACCCACGGATCGTCATGCTCGACGAGCCGACCGCGGCCCTCGGCGTTGCGCAGACGGCAGAGGTCCTCAACCTCATCGAGCGGGTGAGGGCCAGAGGCCTCGGCGTGATCATGATCAGCCACAACATGGAGGACGTGCGCGCGGTGGCCGACCGCATCGTCGTTCTGCGCCTCGGACGCAACAACGGTGTCTTCGGCCCGGAGGCCAGCAGCCATGACCTTGTCGCCGCCATCACGGGGGCGACCGACAACGTGGTCACCCGTCGCTCGGAACGGCGAGCCGCTGAAACCGGGTCGTCCATCCACTCTCCGGAGGAGCCGTCATGACGCAGGAACGATCGCCACAGTCCGCCGCCACGCCGGCGCAGCCGGCTCGCTCGGCTCCTTCTAGTGGGGCGACCCTGGACCGCCAGGACAGCCGGGTCTCGGTCGGGCAGGGTGGCGTGCGAGGTGCTGTCGGCGACTTCGGCCGACGCGTGAGGTCCGGCGACCTCGGACCCCTGCCGGTCGTCGTGGGCCTGGTAATCATCGCCGTCATCTTCCAGGCGCTGAACCCGGTCTTCCTGACCTCCACCAACCTGGTCAACCTGCTGTACGACAGCGCCGCAGTCGGCACGATCTCCCTGGGCATCGTCCTCGTGCTGATCCTGGGGGAGATCGACCTCTCGGTCGGGTCGCTGAGCGGGCTGTCCTCCGCCTTTCTCGGGGTGCTCTGGGTCAACCAAGGCTGGCCCGTGGTCCTGGCCATCGGTGCAGCCATGCTCAGCGGGGCGGTGATCGGGCTGCTCTACGGCATCGTCTTCACCCGCTTCGGGATGCCCAGCTTCGTCGTGACCCTCGCGGGGCTGCTCGCCTTCCTCGGCCTGCAGCTGCAGCTGCTCGGAAGTCAGGGGTCCATCAACCTTCCTTACGGCACTGCCCTGGTGACCTTCGGCCAGCAGCAGTTCCTGCCTCCAGTGGTGGCCTACGTCTTCGCGGTGGTGGCCGCCGGGGTCGTGTTCCTCACCGGGCTCCTCAACACCCGCGAACGACGGAAGGCCAACCTCTCGTACACGAGCACCCAGGTCCTCGTGCTCCGTGCGGTCGCCCTCTTGGTGCTCTTCCTGCTCGCTGCGTGGTACCTCAACCGTGACAACGGCGTTCCGTGGATGTTCATGCTGTTCGTCATCGCCGTCGTGGTGGCGAACTACGCCCTGACCCGGACCAGCTGGGGCAGGCACATGTTCGCGGTCGGTGGCAGTGTCGAGGCCGCCCGTCGGGCGGGTATCAACGTCAAGAGGGTGTACCTGTCGGCGTTCGTCCTGACCGGCCTGCTGGCCGCGACTGGTGGCGTCCTCAGCGCGGCCCGGTTGGCGTCCTCGAGCCAGAGTGCAGGCACGGGTGACGTCAACCTGAACGCCATCGCAGCGGCAGTCATCGGAGGAACGAGCCTGTTCGGTGGCCGCGGGTCCGCCTACTCCGCCCTGCTCGGGATCCTGGTCATCCAGTCGATCTCGAACGGCCTGACGCTCCTGAACCTCTCGTCGGCGCCACGGTTCATGATCACCGGCGGGGTTCTCGCGCTCGCCGTGCTCATCGACTCGCTGGCGCGGCGCTCGCGGGTCTCCCACGGACGAGCCTGAGAGCGGCCGAAGCGGGCCGGGCGCGGACACTCCGCGTCCGGCCCGTCCGTGTGCCCGCGCAGGGGCAAGCTCTCCGGTCCGACCACGGGCGCCGGAGCCTCAGCTCCGGAAGGCGTCCTCCTGCGTCGACGCGAGGGTGTGCACCAGGGACTTTGTCGCCGGGTAGAGGTCGCCGTACACGCGGTACAGACGGTCATAGAACTCGTGGTTCTCCTTGTTGGGCTCGACGACCGTCCCCACCGAGGCCCAGTCGGTCTCGGGCGCAACGAGTTCGGTGCCGATGGCGGCCAGGAGCGCGTCGCCGTAGCTGGCACCGACCGTCTGGGTGGGGACGACCTGTGGGCGTCCGACCACGTCACTGACGATCTGGGTCCACAGGCCACCTTGGGTGCCGCCGCCCACTGCCACGAGGCGCTCGATGGGCGTCTGCTCGCCGTCGAGAAACTCGACGATCTGTCGTATGCCGTATGCGATGCCTTCGTAGACCGCCCGGAACAGGTGTCCGCGCTCGTGCCTGAGGCTGAGGCCGGCGACGACGCCGCGCGCCCTCGGGTCGAATATCGGCGTGCGCTCACCGGCGAAGTACGGCAGCAGCACGAGGCCGTCCGATCCCGGTGGAATTGCAGCGGCCTCGGAGACGAGTTGCTCGAACGGAGCGCCGCCCGTCAGCTGTTGCACCCACGAGGTGAGGGAGCCGGACGTCGACATGCCCGCAGCGAGGGTGTACTGGCCCGGCTCGACGCCCGACGTGGTCCACAGAAGTGGGTGTGTGTGCATCGATGGCAGGACCTGCACGAAGAACATCGTCGAGCCGTACATCAGCATGAGGTCCCCCGGGTGGCGGACGCCGGCCGAGAAGGCCTCGCTCCAGGCGTCGACCGTCCCGGCGCACACGGGGACCCCCTCCGGCAGCCCCGTCTGGGCGGATGCCTCGGCGCTGACGCGCCCGACGACCTCGGCCGGCCACACCAGTCGGGGAACCTCCAAGTGCCCGACGATGCCGTCCAACCAGTCGTGCGCCCAGTCGTTGCGCTGCAGGTCGTACAGGGGGTCGTTCTGGCTGGCGGTGTGGTGGTCCAGGACGTACTCACCGGTGAGCTTCGCCACGAGGTAGGAGTTGGAGTTGAACCACCGGCGGGCGCGCCGCCAGGTGTCCGGCTCGTGCCGCTGGACCCAAGTCATCTTGGGTCCGACCGCCTGCGTGGACAGGGCCTTGCCGCACCGGTCGAGCACGTGATCGGGGCCGAGTCGGTCGGTCAGTTCCTCGATCTCCGCGGTGGCGCGCATGTCGATGCCGTAGAGGATGGCAGGCCGGACGGGAGCCAGGTCCGCGTCGCAGAGGAGGAGGCAGGGACCCACCCCGCTGACGCACATGCCCACGAGGCGGTGGCCCCCTAGGTCCGCCACGAGATCGCGGCACACGGCCACGAAGTCGGCCCACCAGACGGCCTCGGCGTCGACCTCGGCCCATCCGGGGCGCGGCAGGCTCATGGCGTGCTGTCGGACCGCGGTGCGAAGGATCGTCCCGTCGGCGGTCGTCAGCACACCCTTGGTGCTTCCGGTCCCGGTGTCCACGCCGAGCAGTACGTCTGCCATCGCCACATCCTCATCGATTCGGGCCCTGCGCCAGCCCCTCAACCCTACGGGGCCGGCTGGCCCAAGGCGCCGCTGGCGCGCTTCACGCTGTCGGCACGCAGGTCGGTGCCGCACCTGCCGGTCGGGGGCGGTGAGGGTGAGCGGGGTGAGTTGCGGAGAGGAGGACGGCTCAGTCGCGGAGGGTCGCGCCGTTGAGCTTGACCGAGTCCCACGAGCGGGCGTTGAAGACGAACCGGGGCAGGCCGTCCATGGTCACCGTGAGCGCCCCGCTGGTGTCGATCGAGTAGCCGACGGTGCGCTCCTCCTCGGGCAGGGTGCAGAAGAACTCGACCGTGCCCTCTCGATCTCCCACAGCTCCTGCGGCATCCAGCACGTCCTTTCCGGCTCGGCGCCGCCGGTCGCCAGGCGCACACGCCGACGGCACGACCCTCGGCGCCTGCTCGTACCCACTCGGGGGAGCCGCTATACAGGCTCCTCGGCGAGGTGCGTGGCGATGGCCGCGCGGAGGACGTCGTGCTGCGGCCCGAGAGCGGTGGCAGAGTCGGACCAGTGGCCCGGCGGGTACAGCCAGACGGGCTTGCGCACGAGCTCCGGCGGCTCCCAGCCGTAGCGCGGCCAGACGTGGGCGTGCAGGTACGGGTCGGTGTTCCCGAGGATCTCCAGGTTGACCCGGCGGAACTCGGGATCGATGTCGCCGCAGGCACGCTCGACCGCCTTGCCGAGGCGCGCCATCGAGTCGAGGAACTCCAGCCGGCGCCCGCGGGGGAGGTCGGACAGCCGCTGGACCTGCGGGTCGTCGGTCAGCAGGACGCAGTACCCCGGGAGCCACTGCACGTCGCCCACGACTGCGAAGCCACCCGGCATACGCCGCAGCACCGTCGGGTTCTCCCCGCGCAGTGCCGCGCCGATGCGGTCCGCGCGCCAGTCGTCCATGCGGCGAACGCTCTCACACCCGGCGCCCACGCCGGGGCGCCGGAGGCTGTCTCGGCGGCGCAGCCCACAATGGGCCATGGTCACCAGCCCGATCCCACCCCGCCGCCTCGAGGAGCTCCGGGCCGCGCCCCTGACGTATGCCGCCGTGGGGGCCAGCGGCTCGGCGTCGCCGCCGGCCGGCTACCGGGCCGTGCGGGAGGAGCGCGTCCTGGAGCGGCCGGACCTCGACGGGCGGCCGAGGACCTGCTGGCCTGGCGGGTGCACCAGCGGGCCGGCCTACGCGTCGCAGCCTCGGGTCCCGCGGTTCCCGGCGCGGTGGTCGACATGCGCCTGGGGCCGGGGCCGCTGTCCGTCCGGATCCCGTGCCGCGTCGTGTCCGTGGTGGACGAGCCGGACCGGGGCGGCTTCGCCTACGGGACGCTGCCCGGGCACCCGGAGTCCGGGGAGGAGCTGTTCCTGCTGCACAGCGGTGCCGACGGCCGAATCACCTTCACCATCACCGCGTTCTCGCGGCCGGCGACCGCCTTGGCCCGTCTGGGCGGACCCCTCGGAACCCTGGTGCAGGACGTGATGACCCGGCGCTACCTCGCCGCCCTCGACCGCGTCGCGAGGTGACCGCCCGCGACGATGACCGATGACTCCCGGCCGGTCGACCGGTCAGAATGACCACCGCGTCGTCCCGACCGCAGGGGGCCACGCACCACGAGCAGGAGGGGAAGCGTCGTGAAGCTGTTGCTGACGTCCGGGGGTGTCACCAACCCGACCATCCGGGAACGGCTGGTCAGCCTCCTCGGCAAGCCCGTCGAGGAGTCCACCGCGCTGTGCATCCCGAGCGCCGAGTGGGGCCACCCGTGGTGCACGCCGCAGTCCGCCTGGCGCTTCGTGTCCGGGTTGGCCCCGGGCGGCGAGCCGTCGTCACCGATGGTCAACCTGGGCTGGAGGTCGGTCGGGCTCCTCGAGCTCACCGCGCTGCCCAGCATCGGCCGAGAGCGCTGGGAATGCTGGGTCCGCGAGGCGGATGTGCTCCTGGTCGACGGCGGTGACGCGACGTACCTGTGCCACTGGCTGCGCGAGTCGGGGCTCGCCGAGCTGTTCCCGTCGCTGGACGACACTGTCTGGGTCGGCGTGAGCGCCGGCAGCATGGTGATGACGCCCCGCATCGGTGAGGACTTCGTCTCCTGGAGCGGGACCACCGACGGCGACCGGACCCTCGGCCTCGTCGACTTCTCGATCTTCCCGCACCTGAACCATCCCGACATGGCCTGGAACACCTTGGCCAACGCCGAGAAGTGGGCCGCCGAGGTCGGCGGTCCCGCGTACGCCATCGACGAGCAGACCGCCGTCGCCGTCGTCGACGGCGCTGTGGAGGTCGTCTCCGAGGGCACCTGGAAGGCGTTCCCCTGACCGGCGGCGCCGCCCCGAGGGGCTTTGCCGACGCCCCGCTCTCGGTGCGGACGCCCTCGTGTGCGGGCGGCTCAGGTGGTGCGGCTCAGGTGGTGCGCGGCTCGGCGTCCTGGACGACCTGGACCAGGTGTCCGTCGGGGTCCGCGGCCCAGGCGATGAGGAGTCGTCCGAGCCAGGGCTCCGGCGCCTTCACCGCCGTCGCGCCCAGCTCCAGCAGCTGCGCGTATGCCGCGGGGGTGTCGTCCGTCCACAGGATCACGGCGGCGCGCTGGCCCTGCACGACCGGATCCAGTCCGTGGTCGTCCCTCGTCGAGGTCTCGCTCGCCCGTCAGTCGGCGCGCCGCGCCGTGAGGTAGAGCGGCAGGAATACGACCACCACCAGCAGGCACAGGGTCGCCCACACCTCGGGCCGGTCCACCGTCAGGCCGCCGAGGGTGGCGACCACCGGCCGCCTCAGCCGGGCGCGCGACCGGGCGTCCTGGAGCACCCAGAGGCTGGCGGCGGTGACGGCCACCGCCACGAGGAGGCCACCCAGCAGCGACGAACCCACCTCCCCAGTATCCGCCCGGCCCGAGGCTGCCGGACCGGCCGCGTGAAAGTCGAGGGACACCGGTGGCTGCCGGCCGCGAGGATGCCGCCATGACCATGCACGCCGACCAGCTCCACGTCGACGCCCCGACGGTCCGCCGCCTCGTCCATGCACAGTTCCCCCACTGGCGCGGCCTGCCGGTGGTCGAGCTGCGCACCCCGGCGACCGTGAACGCGATCTTCCGGATCGGCGAGGACCTCACTGCTCGGTTCCCGCTCGTCGGGGACGACCCGGTGCAGGTCAGGGCTGCCCTGCAGGCCGAGGCCGAGGCCGCCCGGGAGCTGTCGGGCACCTCCTGCGTGCCCGTCCCCGAGCCGGTGGCGATCGGTGCGCCGGGGCCGGGCTACCCGCTGCCGTGGAGCGTCCAGACCTGGCTGCCCGGCCACGACGGGACCGTCGAGGACCCCGCAGGCTCGGACGCGTTCGCCCTCGACCTCGCTCGGCTCATCGCCGCACTCCGCGCCCAGGACACCCGGGGGCGACGCTTCTCCGGGAGCGGCCGCGGTGGGCACCTCCCGGACCACGACCCGTGGCTCGAGACCTGCTTCCGGCACAGCGAGGACGTCCTCGACGTGCGGCTGCTCCGTGAGGTCTGGACCCAGCTGCGGACGCTGCCCGTGGTCGACCCCGACGCGATGTGCCACGGGGACCTCATCCCGCCCAACGTCCTCGTCGATGGTGGCCGCCTGGTCGGAGTCCTGGACGGCGGCGGGTACGGTCCGGCCGACCCGGCGCTCGACCTGGTGTCCGCCTGGCACCTGCTCGACGTGCCCCGCCGCGAGCTCCTGCGTGACGCGCTCGGCTGCGGCGACGTCCAGTGGGCGCGGGGCATGGCCTGGGCGTTCCAGCAGGCGATGGGACTGGTCTGGTACTACCGCGACACGAACCCGACGATGAGCCGCTGGGGCAGGCGCACCCTGGACCGCATCGTCGACGCGTGGCCCCTGGACACGACGAAGGCCCTCCCCGCTGGTGCGGTGGAGGGCCTCTGACCTGCTGTCATGCGTGGTCGGGGTGACAGGATTTGAACCTGCGACCTCTTCGTCCCGAAGCAGGCTCACGTGCGGGAGAATGCGGGCGCTGAGCACGAAATCGGTCCGTGGCTGTGCAGGGCTGACCACCGGTCTGCGTGGCGATTGTTACTCAGTTTGTCACTCAGCCGGGGACGGACGTCGCCACAGGGTCCGGTCCCGCCAAGACGCGAACGCTTGGCGTTCCGATTTTCAGACATAGACGTAAGTGCAGGTGAGCAGCCCTTCTCGATGTCGCGTGCGACATCTCGTGCAACATCTCGCCAGTTGGCCCACCTGCATTTGGACTCCCACCGAGCGCCATCACTGGGCTCCTATGTGTGTGGCCGCGGCTCGAGACGCGACGCCCCGGAGCGGTCAGGAGACCGTAGGACGGTCGTGCTCGGTGGGGCTGCCCTCACGGGGTGTTGATGCGTTGAGTGAGGTGAACTAATGACCTCACTTGCACGTCCGGGGCGGCGAAGTAGGTCGGGTACGGTCCACCGGACCGGTTCACGTAGGCCGTCTGCAGCCCGGCCTGATGGGCCCCGTGGACGTCCCACGGATGGACCGCCACGAGCATTGCTTCGCCCGCTCGAACGCCGCAGACGCGGAGCGCGTACTCGTACGCAGCCCGGGCGGGCTTCCAGGCGGGGGCGTCCTGGACGGACAGGAGCCGTTCGAAGTAGGCGGTGATGCCGTTGCGGTCGAACAGTCCTTGGGCGACCTGGGTGGAGCCGTTGCTGAGGGTGACCAGGCGGATGCCGTGGGCGGCGAGTGCTTGTACGCCGGGTACGACGTCGTCGTGAACGGGCAGGGAGGTGAACGCGCCCATGATGCGCTCCACCGCGGCGTCGACGCCGTCGACGCCGTGGGCGGTCAGCATCGAGGCGAGGGACGTGGCGGCCAGGTCGGCGAAGTCGGGGTTGTCATGGGTGACGGTCAGGGCGAAACCGTCCCGCAGCAGGGACGCGAACCACGTGGCTGCCAACCCCGCCGGGGCACCGACCGCTTCGAAATGAGCCGGCATGCCGCTCATGTCGGACAGCGTCTCGTTCACGTCGAACACGATGAGCTTCGGTCGCTGCCACGACCCGTCCACCTTCGGAGTGTCGGTCACGCGGAACTTCCTTCCCTGTCGTGGTGAGTGGTGCGAGGGCGCCCGGGCACGGTGCCTGCCCAGACTTGCACGTGACCGCCCCACGCGTCGCGGTGAGTGATGTCGACGCAGTCGGCAGTCAGGGCTTGCCAGGGGTGGGCGTTGATGTCGGATCCGCCCAGGGTGGTGGCCAGACGGGCCAGGGGGGTCAGCAGCCGGCCCGGACCGGTGGGCGTGGGCGTGGTCATGTCGACGACGGCGATGCGCGCACCGGGTTTCGCCAGTGTCAGTGCCTGCTCCCACGCGTGGCGCCAGGGCCGCATCAGGGACAGGGAGTACGTGAAGATGACTGCGTCGGCGCCGCGCTGCAGGGCGGCTTCGTCGGTTCGAAGCCGGCTGATGGTGCGGGCGTCGGCCCGGTGGAGGTGGAACTGGCAGTTGGTGGTGCGCTCCAGCGTGCGGGCCTTGCGGCGGGCCGCTGCCAGCATGTGGGCGCTGGAGTCCACGCCCACGACGTGGCCGTGCCCGACGCCGGCGGACAGCATTGGGAAGTTCAGGCCGGTCCCGCACCCCACATCAACGACGGTGTCCCCGGGACGGAGCCGTAGCAGGGGCATGGCGGGGCGCCGGCCCACCCGGTAGACGGGCCACTCGGCGGACAGCAGGTCGTACATCGGCGCAACGGCGCTGTACCTGCTCCACATGACCGCCACCGTCCTTCCAAGGCCCACGTGTCGCCACTCGAGGGGCGCGTTCTGCTTGTCTGTTGGGGCGGCCGCGCGTATCGCGGCTGTGCTGGGAACACTGTGAGCATGTCACCGGGTTCCCACGGTGTGCCCGAACCGACCCATGACGTGGAGGCCAGAGCCGCCGCCGTGGCGTTCCGCCAGTACGTCGAGCCCGAGCTCGAGGTGCTCTTGCGTGTCGCGCAGTCCCTGACCGGGAACACGGCCGACGCGGAGGACCTGGTGCAGGAGACGCTCATCCGGGCGTACAAGGCCGTCGCCAGGTTCGATGGGCGGCACCCGCGGGCGTGGCTGCTGACCATCCTGCGACGCACGCACATGAACATGCACCGCCGGCAACGCCCAGAGGTCGTCGCCGACTGGGACGCCCTGAGCAACACGCGGCCCGCGTTCGGCGCAGCCGAGCATCCCAGCGCCGAGGACGAGGTCGTCGACCAGTCGTTGCACCACGAGCTGGTGAAGGCCCTGACCGCGCTGGACCCCCGGTTCCGGGAGGCGTTGTGGCTCGTGGACGTCAACGACCTCACCTACGCCGACGCCGCCGCCGTGCTGGGGGTGCCCGTCGGAACCGTCATGTCCCGCCTGAGCCGGGCCCGCGACCGGGTCCGTCGCCAGGTCGGTCCCACCGCCCTGACCGCCGGGAGGCTTCGATGATCAGCACGATGCGCACGATGATCACGTGCCACTGGAGCGCCCGACGCATCCAGCGCTACCTGGACGCCGACCCCGCGGCACCGCTGACCCCTGGGGAGGTGTCCCGGCTGGAGTCGCACCTGGCCACGTGTGAGAAGTGCTCGCAGGTGGCGGCCGAGCACCGCACCTTGCACCGCGCCCTGTCCGCACTGCCGGGACGGCCCATGCCGGACCCAGCCGCCGTGCTCCGGCTGCGCGGCTTCGTCGACCAGCTCGTCGCCGAGGAGCAGCGGTGAACCCACCGGACCTGCTCGTCATCGGTGGGGGCACCGCCGGCATCGTGGCCGCCAAGACTGCCGCCCGGTTGGGCGCGGACGTGCTCCTGGTGGAGCGGGACGAGCCCGGTGGTGACTGCCTGTGGACCGGGTGCGTCCCGTCCAAGGCCCTGCTGGCCGCGGCAGACGCTGCCGCGACCGTTCGGGACGCGAACCGGTTCGGTGTCGCCGCCACCGTCACTGGCGTCGACTTCACGTCGGTCATGGGTCGCGTCAGGCACGCCATCGCGCAAATCTCCCCGACCGACTCACCGGACGCGTTGCGCGCCGCTGGTGTCGAGGTCAGGAAGGGCACGGCCCGGTTCACCGGCCCCACGACCGTGGACGTGGACGGTGATCAGCTCCGGTTCTCTCGCGCTGTCATCGCCACCGGCGCCACCCCGGCGGTGCCGAACGTGCCCGGCCTGACCGATGCGGCCCCGCTGACCAGCGACACCATCTGGGCCCTGACGGAGCTGCCGACGCGCTTGGCAATCCTCGGGGGTGGCGGCATCGGGTGCGAGCTCGGGCAGGCGTTCGCCCGCCTGGGCGCCGAGGTCACCATTGTCGAGGGTGCCGACCGACTGCTGCCCCGGGAGGACCCCCGCGCCGCTGACGTGGTGGCGGCCGCGCTGGCCGCCGACGGGGTCAAGGTCGTCACCGGCAGCACCGTCACCCAGGTGAGCGGCACCGGTGGAGGCGGCGGCGCTCTGCACATGGGCGACGGTTCCCGCGTCGAGTTCGACCAGCTGCTCGTGGCCGTGGGGCGGCATCCGAACACCGCATCCTTGGCGCTGCCCGCAGCTGGTGTGCAGACCGACGGTCGCGGCTTCATCACCGTGGATGCCAGGTTGCGGACGTCGAACGCGCGCGTCTGGGCTGCCGGGGACCTCACCGGGCACCCGCAGTTCACCCACGTTGCCGGCGTCCATGGCAGCGTTGCAGCGTCCAATGCCGTCTTGGGGCTGCGGCGGAAGGTGTCGATGACGGCGGTGCCGCGCGTCACGTTCACCACCCCGGAGGTTGCGGCGGTCGGGGTTGGGACCGGGTCCCCACCGCGCGGCCTGCAGGTGCTGCACTGGGGCAACGAGCACGTGGACCGTGCCGTCACCGAAGGCGCCACCGACGGGTTCACCCGGGTCGTGACCGACCACCGCGGCCGCATCCTGGGCGCCACCGTCGTCGGGCCCCGCGCCGGTGAGGTGCTCGCCGAGCTGACGCTGGCTGTGACCCGTGGCCTGAGGGCACGCGACCTTGCCGGGGTCACTCACCCGTACCCCACGTACGGGGACGGCCCGTGGAACGCGGCCATCGGTGATGTGCAGGCTCGGCTGACCCGGCCGCCTGCCGCCGCGGTCATCGGGGTGTTGCGCCGCTGGCGCCGTTGAGCCGTCACGCAAACGACCGCCCAACATGCTGGGTCAGCTCAGAGCCCGGTACCCGGTGACGATGCGCTGGGTGGCGCTGAGCGCGACCACGACCGCCCACACCGCTGCGACGGTGGACGCGGAGCCCGGGAACAACAGCCACACACTGTGCACGACGATGGTCTCTCCGCCCTCGGCCAGGCCACCCAGGAAGCTCAGCGACCGCCCGTCGTCGATGCGCCGGCCGGTGCGTTCGGCGATGGAGGAGAACGCCAGGAACGCCGTACCGTTCACGTAGTACGCCAGCAGGACGAACAGGAACGGCAGCCACGACTGCCCGGACCCGTGCCAGACGCCGACGGCGACACCGGTGACGGTGGCTCCGTACACGACGAAGTCGGCGGTGATGTCGAGGAATCCGCCGGCGTGCGACCCCTCACGTCCCGACACTGGGGCGCTGCCAGGGTCGGGGGCGTGCCGGGTGCGGCGGCGGGCCAAGGGGCCGTCCAGGCCGTCGCAGGCTCGCGACAGCCACCACAGCAGCAGGGCGAGCACCCAGAGTTGCCCGGCGGCGGCAGCAGCGCTGCCCAGACCCAGCAGCAGGCCGGCCATGGTCAAGCGGTCCGGGGTCAGCAGCGGGACGTCAAGGCGGGCCGCCACCGCGGACAGTGGACGGTCCAGCCGCCTTCGCAGCCCGGTGTCGAACATGCTCACTCCTGCCGTGAAGGGCCGGTGTCGGCGGGCGGGGCTGCTGGCGTCGGTTCGGCGGTGCGCAGCCTGCGAGCGGCCGCGCCTGCGCCTGCGGTGAGCGCGACCAGGGCGCTGCCCGCCAGCACCACCGTGCCAGGCCGGGTCAACCCATACGCGCCCACAGCGACGTACACCACCGTCCCGGGCAGGATGCCGACCGCAGTTCCGAGCACGAAGTCACGCCGGCGGACGGGCGACATGCCGCTGACGTAGTTCACGGCCGTGAACGGAGCGACAGGCACCAACCGCGCGATGAGCACGGACGCCAGCCCGTGCCGGTGCAGGACCCCGAGCACCCGGTCGCGGTGTCGGCCCACCACCCACGATAGGGCGCCTGGGTCGACCGCCCGTGCCACCGCGAACGCAGCCACCGCCCCCAGCATCGCGGCCAGCCAGACCAGTGCCGTGCCGGGACCGAACCCGAACAGGGCGCCCGCACCCACGGACAGCACGTTCTTGGGCACGGGCAGCAGCGTCACCGCCGCGTAGGCCGCGACGAACACGACCGGGGCGACAGCTCCCGCGTGCGCCACTCGTGCACGCACGGCCGCCAGGTCCAGCGCCCCAGTCCTCCACAGTGCCAGGGTTGCCGCTGCCAGGACCGCGAACAGGGCGACGGCAGCCCAGTGCCGGGCCGGTCGCCTCCCCGAACCACCGGCCGAGGGTCGCGGCGCAGACGGGACCTGCTGGGGTGGCTGCAATGGAGGAGGTCCTGTCGTCGGTGAGGTGGGCGCGGACCCCGGGAACCACCGGGGGCCACGCGATCGGCTGCACGTAGGGAAGTCCTTGAGGGCGCCATCGTGTTCCCGAGTCGCCCACCCGGACCCGGTCCGGCCCCGACCTGCGATGGACGACACCATGACGCGACCGACCGACCACCCCCGCTCGGCTTCCCGGCTGCGACGCCTGCGCGGGTGGGCTGCGCCCGCGGTGCTGGCCGTCGCGTTGAGCGCCTGCGCGGCCCCCAGCGCGTCCTCCTCAGGGTCGAGCTCGAGCCCCAAGTCGTGGCAGCAGGTCGCGGCCGACGCCCGCGGGCAGAGCGTGGCGTTGTGGATGTGGGGCGGCGACCCGCAGGGCAACCGGTACGTCGACACGGTCCTGGCGCCGGCGGCAGCCAAACTCGGTGTCACCCTGCGCCGGGTACCCGTCGCGGACACCCGCGACGCGTTGAACCGAGTCCTGGCCGAACGGCAGGCCGGCACCACCGACGGCTCCGTCGACCTGGTTTGGGTGAACGGGGACAACTTCGCCACCGGCGCCCAAGCCGGCGCGTGGTTGTGTGGTTGGGCGCAGGACCTGCCGAACATGAAGTACACCAACCCGGACGACCCGCTCCTGACCCGCGACTTCGGCACACCGGTCCGCGGGTGCGAGGCACCGTGGCACAAGGCCCAGTTCTCCCTGGTGTACAACTCCGCCAC
>NZ_JBHUYG010000012.1:0-60904 GCF_042668795.1 Pedococcus sp. NPDC057267
GGCCCCTGCCGGCCCCGCTCGACGAAGTGAACCGGCGGCCCGCCTCGACGTCGCCCGCCCTGCAGGAACCTGCAAGCGGGACGGTCGACGCGGCTCCGGACGTCCGGGGGTCAGCCCCTGCGCACCGCGGTGGCCAGGCGGTGGGCCACGGCGAAGCGCGAGTGCGCCCCCACCCGCTCCATGATCTGGGCGACGTCGCCGCGCACGGTCCGGACGCTGCACCCCAGGTGCCGGGCGACGGCCTCGTCGGTGAGGTCCTGGCGCAGGAGCGTCACGATGCGCTGCTGGCGCACCGTCAGGCCGTCACCGCCCCCGGGCGCCGGGGGCACGGGCACCGAGGTCTCCCGCACCGCGCGCCAGTAGGCCCAGGCAGCCGTCACCGTCCGGGGCTCGTCGACCGCCATCAGGGTCGGCCGGCCACCGAGGGTGGGTCCCTGCAGCACGACCTCGCTCCCGTCGACGATCTTCATCTGCAGGGGGACGAACGCGAGCCGGTACGAGGGGTCCTGCTCGGACCGCAGGACGTCCAGGGTCTGCTCGCCCACGCGGTCGTGGTCGAAGAGGGTCTCGGCTCGCAGGCCCTGGGAAACCAGGTGCCGCTGGTGCGGCAGCGAGGCACGCAGGAAGGGTGCGCTCACGGCGCAGGTGGCGCTCAGCAGGACCGTCCACCGCGTGGAGTCGCCGTAGAGACCCGCATCGAGGTCCCCGTGGGCGATGATCCGGCCGCCATCACACGGGCCCCCCGACAGCCGCCGCGCCCAGTCGCCACGACACGTCTGCAGCCGGGCGGCGGCGTCGAGCACGGCCTGCTGCTGGTCGGCGCTGAACGGCCGCGGGGTCACCGGCAGCACTGGCATCGTCATCTCGGTCCCCCCTGTGTCGACGACCAGCCGACCGTACCTGCCCCGCGCGGCCCCAAGCCCGCAGCGGGCCGCAGGCTTGGACGAATCTTGGGCAACCGCATACGCCGCGCCGTGGGACGGGCCCGTGGGACGCCCTCGACCGTCTCCGGCGCCCCGGGGCCACCGAACGCGCAGGCTCCGCGCACCCGGAGGTGCGCGGAGCCTGCGGAGGGTGGGCGGGTCGCCCCCTGGCGTCAGCCCCAGACGAGCCCGCGGGCCGGGTCGGCGAGGATCGCGCCGACGTCGGCGAGGAACTTGCTGCCGAGCTCGCCGTCGACGAGCCGGTGGTCGAACGACAGGGCCAGCTGGGTGACCCAGCGCGGCTCGATCGTCTCTGTGCCGTCCTTGGCCGTGACGACCCACGGCTGGCGGCGGATGGCGCCGAACGCCAGGATCGCGGACTCCCCGGGGTTGATGATCGGCGTGCCGGTGTCGACGCCGAAGACGCCGACGTTCGTGATCGTGATCGTCCCGCCCGACATCTCGGCCGGCTGGGTGCGTCCCTCGCGCGCGGTGGCGGTGAGGGCACCGATCGCCTCGGCCAGCTGCCGCATCGACATCTGGTCGGCGTCCTTGATGTTCGGGACGATCAGGCCCCGCGGCGTCGCGGCGGCGATGCCCAGGTTGACGTAGTGCTTGACCACGATCTCCTGCGCGGCCTCGTCCCACGTCGCGTTGATCTCCGGGTGGCGCCGGATCGCGATCGCCATCGCCTTGGCCAGCACCAGCAGCGGCGTGACCTTGACGTCCTTGAACTCGCGGTCCTTCTTGAGCCGCTCGACGAGCTCCATCGTGGCGGTCGCGTCGACGGTGACCCACTCGGTGACGTGCGGCGCGGTGAACGCGCTACCCACCATGGCCTGCGCGGTCATCTTGCGGACGCCCTTGATCGGGATGCGCGTCTCCCGCTCGCCCGTGCGGGCGAACACCGGAGCCGTGTATGCCGCCCGGCCGGCTTCCGCCGCTGCCGCGCCGGCCTCGCTGCCGCCACCTGCAGCGGGAGCGGCGCCCGTGGCCGGGACACCGGTCGCGGCGCCCGAGGCGTGCGCCTCGACGTCGGCGCGGGTGATGATCCCCCCGTCGCCCGACCCCATGACGGAGGCCAGGTCGACGCCGAGGTCCTTGGCGTACTTGCGCACCGGCGGCTTGGCGAGCGCGCGGGCGCCACCCGCCCGGGCAGCGGGCACCGCAGCCGTCGAGACCGCGGCAGCCGGGGCGGCCGGGGACGCGGTGGGCACGGCCGCCGCAGGGGCGGTCGTGCCGTCGGCCGGCGCGGGAGCGCCTGCGCCCGGCTTGCGCGGGCGACGCTTGGCCTCGGTCTGCTTGACGCCGTAGCCGACGAGGACGGCCGTGCGACCGGTGGACGTCGTCCCGCCGATCTTGCCCTCCTCGATCTGCTCCTCCTCGGCGTGCGTGGCGGCGACCTCGGCGGCGAGCTTCGGGGCGGGGCTGCCCTCGAGGCCCGGCTCGACCGGGCCCTCGGCGGGTGCGTCATGCACCGACGTCGGGGCACCGGCACCGGCGCCGCCGGCGGTGTCGACGGCGATGATCGGCGTGCCGACCTCGACGGTCGACCCCTCGTCGACGAGCAGGGCGGTGACCGTGCCGGCGAACGGCACGGGCAGCTCGACCAGGGACTTGGCGGTCTCGATCTCGACGACGATGTCGTTGACCTTGACCGTGTCGCCGACCTTGACGTTCCAGGTGACGATCTCGGCCTCGGTCAGGCCCTCACCCGGGTCGGGAAGCTTGAACTCACGAACGGACATGGGTGTGCGCGCCCCTCTCAGAAGGCCAGCGAGCGGTCGACGGCGTCGAGCACCCGGTCGAGGTCGGGGAGGAACTCCTCCTCGAGCTTGCTGGGCGGGTACGGCAGGTTGTAGCCGCCCACCCGCATCACCGGGGCCTCGAGGGAGTAGAAGCACTCCTGCTGCAGGGTCGCGGCGATCTCCGCGCCCATGCCGAGGAAGGTCGACGCCTCGTGCACGACGACGGCCCGGCCGGTCTTGCGGACCGACTCGGTCAGCGCGGGGACGTCCAGCGGCGACAGGGAGCGCAGGTCGATGACCTCGAGGTCCTTGCCCTCCGCCGCGGCGGCCTCGGCGGCCTGCAGGCAGGTCTTGACCATGGGGCCGTACGCGATGAGCGTCGCGTCGGTGCCCTCGCGGACGACGTTGGCGCGCAGCAGGTCGCGGGGCGCGCCGTCCTCGGCCACCTCGCCCTTGTCCCAGTACCGGCGCTTGGGCTCGTAGAAGAGCACCGGGTCGTCGGTCTCGATCGCCTGCTGGATCATCCAGTAGGCGTCCTCGGCGTTCGAGCAGCAGACGACCTTCAGGCCCGCGGTGTGCGCGAAGTACGCCTCGTTGGACTCGGAGTGGTGCTCGACGGCACCGATGCCGCCGCCGACGGGGATGCGGATGACCATCGGCAGCTTGACCTTGCCCAGCGAGCGGGCGCGCATCTTGGCGACCTGGCTGACGATGTGGTCGAACGCCGGGTAGACGAAGCCGTCGAACTGGATCTCCACGACGGGCCGGTAGCCGCGCAGCGCCATGCCGATCGCGGTGCCGACGATGCCGGCCTCGGCGAGCGGGGTGTCGATGACCCGGTCCTCGCCGAAGTCCTTCTGCAGGCCCTCGGTGACGCGGAAGACGCCGCCGAGCTTGCCGATGTCCTCTCCCATGAGGACGACCTTGGGGTCGCGCTCCATGGCAGCGCGCAGGCCCGAGTTGATGCCCTTGGCGATGGTCATGGTCCCCATCAGTGACCTCCCTCCTCGGCGAAGCCGGCGTGGTAGGCGGCGAACTCCTTGCGCTCGGCCTCGACGACCGGGTGCGGCTCGACGTAGATGTGGTCGAACATCGAGTCGCCGGTGGGGTCGGGCATCGACAGGCAGCCCTCGCGGACGTGGGCGGCGAGCTCGTCGGCCTCGCGGTCGACCTCGTCGAAGAACGCCTGGTCGGCCTTCTTCTCGTGCACGAGGTAGGACTTGAGCCGCTCGATCGGGTCACGGTGCTTCCACACCTCGACCTCGGCGGAGACGCGGTACTTGGTGGGGTCGTCCGAGGTCGTGTGGGCCCCCATGCGGTACGTGAACGCCTCGATGAAGGTGGGGCCCTGGCCGGTGCGGGCGGCGTTGAGCGCCTGCTTGGTCACGGCATACACGGCGAGCACGTCGTTGCCGTCCACCCGGACGCCGGGGAAGCCGAAGCCGCGCGCCCGCTGGTAGAGCGGGATGCGGGTCTGGCGCTCGTTCGGCTCGGAGATGGCCCACTGGTTGTTCTGGCAGAAGAAGACCACCGGAGCGTTGTTGACGGCCGCGTAGACGAACGACTCGTTGACGTCGCCCTGCGCGGTCGCGCCGTCGCCGAAGTAGGCGATCACGGCCGCGTCGCGGTCCTCGTCACCGGTGCCGACCGCGCCGTCGCGCTGGATGCCCATGGCGTACCCGGTCGCGTGCAGGGTCTGCGCGCCGATGACGATCGTGTAGAGGTGGAAGTTCTTCTCGTTCGGGTCCCAGCCGCCGTGGTTGACGCCGCGGAAGAGGCCGAGGAGGTTGAGCGGGTCGACCCCGCGGCACCAGGCGACGCCGTGCTCGCGGTAGGTCGGGAAGGCGTAGTCCTGCGGGCGCAGGGCGCGACCGGAGCCGACCTGGGCGGCCTCCTGGCCGAGCAGCGAGGCCCAGATGCCCAGCTCGCCCTGGCGCTGGAGCGCGGTCGCCTCGGCGTCGACCCGGCGGATGAGGACCAGGTCACGGTAGAAGCCGCGCAGCTCCTCCTCGCCGAGGTCCTTGACGTACTCGTCGTACTCGGTGTTCTCCACGCGCTGCCCCTCGGGGGTGAGCAGCTGGACCATCTCGGGCCCGCCGTCACCCACCTCGGGCACGGGTGCGGTCAGCTCGGCGATCACGTCGCCCTCATGGTCGACGCTGGTGGCGTCGGCGACAGCGTTGTCGCTCACAGGCACTCCTTCTTCACCCTGGCGGGGTCCCCGCCGGTGTCTGGCGGCATGGTGGTGTGGCACTGCTTGTGGCGGCGCTCACATGTGGCCCTTGCACGGGCCAAGATATCCGCAGCAGCAGAGAATCTCAGAATCCGGGACGGGACAGCGCTTCGGCGCCGCCCATGGGAGGTGACTGCGGGCCGGAGGGGGCGGTCGGCCCGCCGGTCAGCCTGCTGACGAGGCGCCCGCCCGGCCCAGCAGGGTCGCCTCGGCGGCGGTGGCGGACGAGGTCGACGGGACCGGCGTCGGCGCGGTGTCGGCCGTCGTGGTGCACGAGGCGGTCGGGGTCGTCGACGTGGTCCCCGAGGGGGACGTCGGGCTGGGCGTGCCCGAGGTGGCCGTGCCGGTGGCCGACCCGGACGGGCACGCCGGTGTGGTCGCGGACGGGCTGCTCGTCCCGGTCGTCCCGGTGGTCCCGCTCGTCGAGGTCGTGGGGGTCGTCGAGGTCGTGGGGGCCGTCGTCGGGCCGGTACCCGCGGGCGTCGTCGCGGTGGTGGTCGTCGAGGTGCCCGTGGTCGGCGAGGAGCCCGCCGTCGGCGGGGAGCCCGCGGTCGTGGAGGTGGCCGTGGTCGTCGGGCTGCCGGTCCCGGTGCGGGTCGCCGCCGGCGTGCCGGCCGCCGCCGCGCTGCCGGCCACCGTGGTCGGGCTGGTCGCCGGGCGGGAGGTCGTGGCCGGCCGCACGGCCGTCGACGCGGACGCCGGGGCGGCCGTCGTCGCCGGGACGGACGGGGGACCCACGACGAGCGCCGCGGGCACGGCCGTGCCGGTCCCGACCAGCGTCGTGCCGAGCGCGTCCGGGGTCATGCGGGGCACGAGGGCCAGGACGGTGGCCAGGTAGGAGGCCGAGTGGTTGTAGGACAGGATCGCGGCCTGCAGGTCCGCCGGCTGCGAGAGGTCCCGGCCGCCGGCGCACAGGTAGTCGGCGGCGGAGAGCGAGGCGTCCTCGATCTCCTGCGGGTCGGCCACGCCGTCACCGTTCGCGTCGACGCCCCAGCGGGCCCACGTGGAGGGGATGAACTGCATCGGGCCGACGGCGCGGTCCCACACCGGGTCTCCGTCCCACCGCCCGTGGTCGGTGTCGGGGATGCGCGCGTACCCGTTGCCGTCGAGCACGGGACCGAGGACGGGCGGCACGGCGCGGTGGTGGGAGTCGAGGGTGCGTCCGGCCAAGGAGCCGGACTCGACCTGGCCGATGGCTGCCAGGAGCCTGGGGTCGAGGTGGCACGACACCGGGACGGCGCCGGCCGCCGAGCGGTAGGCGGCCCACAGGTCTGCGCCGACGCCGACGGCAGTTCCCTGACCCCCGGACGGCTCCACCAGCACGACCGGGGAGAGAGGCAGCACGACCGGTGAGGGAGCGACCGGGAGTGCCGTGCCCGGGCCGACTGCCACGGCAGGGCGTGGGCCTGTCTCCTGCTGCCAGCCGGGGACCTGGCGTGCGGACGCGGCGCCTGACCTGCCCGGGTCGCCGGACGAGCCCGCCGCACCGGCCTCCCGGCCGGTCGGGGCCGAGGCCGCCCCCACCAGGAGGGCCAGCAGCACGAGCGTGGGCCCGGGGCGCAGCAGCCTGCGCAGCGAGGGCACGCTCAGCACGCGGGGGGCAGCCGGTCCGCCGAGCTGCTGCACGTCCTGCGTCGAGGTCACGTCACACTCCCACGCCGTCGAAACTGACCACGGTCGTCGTTCGACCATGCCCCGGGGCGGCGCGGGTCAGACACCCGCCGATGACGTAGACGAGGCGTGCGGGCAGCCCGGCCCGGTCAGCTGAGCTGGGACTGGGTGCGCCAGAGGTCGATGCCCGCCTCGACGGCGTCGCGGTCGATCTCCTCGAGCTCGGCGTCGCTGAACCGTAGGTTCGCCACGGCCGCGGCCGAGTCCTCGAGCTGGGCCACGCTGGACGCGCCGATGAGCACCGAGGTGACCCGCTCGTCGCGCAGCACCCACGACAGCGCCATCTGCGCGAGGGACTGCCCGCGCTCCTGGGCGAGGTCGTTGAGCCTGCGGACGTGGGCCAGCGCCTCGTCGCTGAGCAGGTCGGGCGACAGCGACTTGCCCTGGCTGGCGCGGGACCCCTCGGGGATGCCGCCGAGGTACTTGTCCGTGAGCATGCCCTGCGCCAGCGGGCTGAACGCGATGCAGCCGACCCCGCGCTCGCCGAGGGTGTCGAGCAGGCCGCCCTCGACCCAGCGGTTGAGCATCGAGTAGCTGGGCTGGTGGATGGTCAGCGGGACGCCCATGTCGCGCAGCAGGTCCGCCGCCTGGGCGGTGAGCTCCGGGCCGTAGCTGGAGATGCCGGCATACAGCGCCTTGCCCTGCTGGACGATCGAGGCGAGCGCCCCCATCGTCTCCTCGAGCGGGGTGTCGGGGTCGGGGCGGTGGCTGTAGAAGATGTCGACGTAGTCGAGGCCGGTGCGCTTGAGGGTCTGGTCGAGGCTGGCGACGAGGTACTTGCGCGAGCCGCCGTCGCCGTAGGGGCCGGGCCACATGTCCCAGCCGGCCTTGGAGGAGATGACCAGCTCGTCGCGGTACGGGCGGAAGTCGTCGCGCAGGTGGCGGCCGAAGTTGGTCTCGGCGGCGCCGTAGGGCGGCCCGTAGTTGTTGGCCAGGTCGAAGTGGGTGATCCCGATGTCGAAGGCCCGGCGCAGGATGGCGCGCTGGGTCTCGAACGGCTTGTCGTCGCCGAAGTTGTGCCACAGGCCGAGGCTGACCGCGGGCAGCCGCAGGCCCGACTGGCCGACCTTGCGGTACGGCATGGGGCCGTAGCGGTCGGGGGAGGCGAGGTACGGGGGGAGCCAGGTGTCGACCATGGCCCCCACCCTAGGAGGCGGGGTGGTCCGTGAGGAACTGGCCCGCGACCTCGATGAGGGCGTCGTTGGCCTCGGTCTCGCCGATGGTGGCGCGCACGCCGTCGGTGCCGTACGGGCGGACGGTGAGCCCGGCCTCCTGGGCGGCCTGGGCGAAGTCGGCCGAGCGGTCGCCGAGGGCGAACCAGACGAAGTTGGCCTCGGTGTCGGGGATGAACCAGCCCTGACCGCGCAGCGCCGCGACGACCCGGGTGCGCTCGGCGACGAGCGCGTCGACCCGCTCCTTGAGCTCGTCGAACGCGCCGAGGGAGGCGACGGCCGCCGCCTGGGCGAGGGAGTTCACGCCGAACGGCACGGCCGTCTTGCGCAGCGCGCCCGCCACCGGCTCGTGCGCCACGGCATACCCGACGCGCAGGCCGGCCAGGCCGTACGCCTTGGAGAACGTGCGCAGGACCATGACGTTGGGGTGGTCGCGGTAGAGCTCGAGGCTGCGGGGCGCGTCCTCGCCCGTGACGAACTCGACGTAGGCCTCGTCGATGACGACGAGGACGGTGCGCGGCACGGACTCGACGAACGCCGCCAGCTCGGTGTGCGTGACCATCGTGCCGGTGGGGTTGTTCGGGGTGCAGACGATGACGACCTTGGTGCGGTCCGTGATCGCCGCGCGCATCGCGTCGAGCCGGTGGCGGGCGTGGTCGTCCAGGCCCACCTGGACCGACTTCGCGCCGGCGAGCGCGGTGACGATGGGGTAGGCCTCGAACGAGCGCCAGGCGTAGACGACCTCGTCGCCGGGGTCGCAGGTGGCCTGGATGACCTGGCCGAGGACGCCGACCGAGCCGGTGCCGGTGGCGACGTGCTCGACCGGGACGCCGAGCCGGTCGGCGATCGCCTGGGAGAGCTCGCCGACAGCCATGTCGGGGTACCGGTTGATCGAGCCAGCTGCCTCGCGCACGACCTCGAGGACCGACGGCAGCGGCGGGTACGGGTTCTCGTTGGACGAGATCTTGTATGCCGTGACGCCCTCGCGGGCGGCGGCCGGCTTGCCGGGGACGTACGCGGGCACCTGGTCGAGGGCGTCGCGAAGGCGGACGCCGCCGTCTGCGGCCGAGGAGCTGGAGGTCATGGCGTCACTGTATGCGGCGCGGCGCCGGGAGGAGGGGGTCAGTCGTCGTCGTCGGGGAGGACCCAGCCGAGGACCATCGAGACGATGGTGATGACCAGGGCGCCGAGGATCGCGTCCCACCAGAAGTGGTCGATGACGAACGACAGCCCCAGCGGCCCGGAGACCCACTCGGTGAGCTGCAGCATGAACGCGTTCACGACGAAGGTGAACAGCCCCAGCGTCAGCACGATGAGGGGGAAGCTGAAGAACTTGGCGACCGGCTTGACGATGGCGTTGATGAGGCCGAAGACGAGCGCGACCAGCAGGACGGTCGCGAACTTGGACCCGAACTTGCCCTCGCCGAACGAGATGCCCGGCACGAGCCACGCGGCGACCCACAGCGCGACGGCGTTCACCGCGATCTTGATCAGGAAGTTCATGGGCCGATCGTGCCAGAGGGAGGCGACGGAGGGAGGTCCCCGCCTGCTGACCGCGCGGCGGCGGGTCGGCGCCCGACGCGTGCGCGACGATGGCGACATGACCGATGGCGCACCGACCGGGCCCGACCTCACCCACGTCCGCCGCATGTGGGCGGACGACCGCGCCAGCCGCGGCCTGGGCATGCAGGCCCTCACGATCGAGCCCGACCACGCCGTCGTCTCCATGGCCGTGACCGAGGCGATGGTCAACGGCCACGACATCGCGCACGGCGGCTTCATCTTCACCCTGGCCGACTCGACGTTCGCCCTCGTCTGCAACTCCGGCGGCCGGCTGACCGTCGCGGCCGGCGCCGACATCACCTTCGTCACCTCTGCCCGGCTCGGTGACGTCCTCGTGGCCGAGGGCCGCACCCGGGCCGCCTACGGCCGCAGCGGGCTCACCGACGTGACGGTGACCCGCGAGTCCGACGGCGCGGTCGTGGCCGAGTTCCGCGGCCGGTCCCGCTCGCTGCGGGGCTGACAGCGCTGCGCCGGGCCCGGACCGTCGTCGGGGCCCGTGGTCGACCGGCACGCTCGCGTATGCCGCGTGGCCCTGCACGGGCCGCGCGGCATACGGTTGGGCCATGCGCGTCCTCGTCACCGGCGGTTCCGGCTACATCGGCTCCCACACCGTCGTCCAGCTCGCCGCCGCCGGCCACGAGGTGGTCGTCGTCGACAGCTTCGCGAACTCCAAGCCGACGGTCGTGCCGCGGCTCGAGGCGCTCATCGGCGGCCCGCTCGAGGTGCACGCGTTCGACCTGACCGACCGGGACAAGACCGAGTCGCTGTTCGCCGAGCGGCAGTTCGACGCGGTGATCCACTTCGCCGGGCTGAAGGCCGTCGGTGAGAGCGTCGAGGTGCCGCTGGAGTACTACCAGAACAACCTCGACTCGACCTTCGCCCTCGTCCGCGCCATGCAGCGGCACGGGTGCTTCAAGCTCGTCTTCTCCTCCTCGGCGACCGTCTACGGCGACAAGGCCGAGCCGCCGTTCACCGAGGACCTGCCGACCGCGGCGACCAACCCGTACGGCTGGACCAAGGTCATGCAGGAGCAGATCCTGCGCGACGTCGCCCGCACCGACGAGCGCTGGCGGATCGCCCTGCTGCGCTACTTCAACCCGGTCGGCGCGCACGCCTCGGGCACGATCGGCGAGGACCCGTCCGGTATCCCCAACAACCTCATGCCCTACATCGCCCAGGTCGCGGTCGGGAAGCTCGAGAAGCTGCGGGTGTTCGGCGACGACTACCCGACCCCTGACGGCACCGCGCTGCGCGACTACATCCACGTCGAGGACCTCGCGGCCGGGCACATCTCCGCCCTCACCCGGCTGGGCGCCACCGACGAGCGGGTCTGCACCTGGAACCTCGGCACCGGCCACGGCACGAGCGTCCTGGAGGTGCTGCACGCCTTCGAGAAGGCCTGCGGCCACGAGCTGCCGCACGAGGTCGTCGGCCGCCGGGCGGGCGACATCGCCGCCTCGTTCGCCGACCCCTCCCGCGCCGAGGCCGAGCTGGGCTGGAAGGCGACGCGGACGATCGAGGACATGTGCGCCGACCAGTGGCACTGGCAGCGGGAGAACCCCCTCGGCTACCCCGACTGACCGGGCCCCGGGCGGAGCCGTGACGTCGCGCCGCCCCGGCTGACGGGTCGGGCGGGTCGGCCCGACCGGCCGGTCGGCCCCTGGCGCGTGGCGCGCACGACCCAGTCGAACAGCGCCTGCTGGTGCGGGACGCGGTCGGCGTCCACCTCGGGGTGCCACTGCACCGCGAGGACCGTCCCGTCGGCCGACTCGAACGCCTCGACACAGCCGTCAGGCGTGGTCGCCGACAGGACCATGCCGTCGGCGAGCCGGTCGCAGGCCTGGTGGTGGTTCGACCAGCCGGCGCGGGCGCCGGGGCCGACGACCGACTCGAGCAGGGTGCCCGGGACGACGTCGACGTCGTGCGGGTTGTTGGCGTGCGCCACCGACGTCTCGTCGTAGTGCTGGTGGATCGTGCCGCCCAGCACGACGTTGAGGACCTGCATGCCGCGGCAGATCGCCAGCACCGGCAGGCCGGCGGCGAGCGCGGCCCGCGTGACCGTGACGTCCGCGGCGTCCTGCTCCGGCACCGGGTGCACCTCGCGCGGGTGCACCTCGGTCACCCCGAACGGCCTCAGGTCGAGGTCGTCCCCGCCCTGCAGGACGACGGCGTCCGACACTGCCACGAGCGCCTCGGCCCGCTCGGTCGTGTCGGGCCACGCCAGCACCGGCTCGCCGCCGGCGCGGGCGATCGCGTCCACGAGCGTCCGGGGCGCGAAGACACCGGGCCGCTCGCGGCCGTCGATGACGCCCGCCCACCGGGCGGGGACGAGGACGAGCGGGCGGCGGGCACGCGGCATACCGGCGACCCTAGCCAGCCGCGGCACCGGCGGTGCCGCAGGTCACAGCCGCCCGGGACCTTCGGCCCTGCCGAAGCATCTACGACGAGGCGTAGTATTTACTACGGAGCGTAGTAGCACGGCTCCAGCGCAGTCGCTTCCGACCCCACGACCTCCGGAGAGTCCGATGGACAACCTCGACCTGGCGCGGTGGCAGTTCGCCATCACGACCGTCTACCACTTCCTGTTCGTGCCCATCACGATCGGGCTCTCCGCCCTCGTGGCGTGGTACCACACGGCGTGGGTCCGCAGGCACCGCCCGGACGACCTGAGGCTGGCCAAGCTGTTCGGCAAGCTCTTCACGATCAACTTCGCGCTCGGGCTGGTCACCGGCATCGTGCAGGAGTTCCAGTTCGGCATGAACTGGTCGGACTACAGCCGCTTCGTCGGCGACATCTTCGGGGCGCCGCTGGCCATCGAGGCCCTGCTCGCGTTCTTCCTCGAGTCGACCTTCCTCGGGCTGTGGATCTTCGGCTGGGGCCGGATCCCCGAGAAGCTGCACGCCGCGACGATGTGGATCGTGCACGTGGGCACGCTGCTGTCGGCGTACTTCATCCTCGCCGCCAACTCGTTCATGCAGCACCCGGTCGGCTACCGGTACAACCCGCAGACCCACCGGGCCGAGCTCACCGACTTCGTCGCGGTCCTGACGAACAAGGTGCAGCTCGTGACGTTCCCGCACGTCGTCACCGCGGCGTACATGGTCGGCGGCGCGATGGTGATGGCCGTGTCCCTGTGGCACCTGCGACGGGCGGACGTCGGCGAGGACGCCCCGATGTACCGACGCTCGACCCGCCTCGGCGCCTGGGTGACCCTGGTCGCCGGCCTCGCGGTCTCGGTCACCGGTGACATCCAGGGCAAGATCATGACCGAGGTCCAGCCCATGAAGATGGCTGCCGCCGAGGCGCTCTACACCTCCTCCTCCGGCAACGCCCCGTTCAGCCTCTTCACCGTCGGGTCGCTCGACGGCAGCCAGGAGAAGTTCTCGATCACCGTCCCCGGACTGCTGAGCTTCCTGGCCACCGGCCGCTTCGACGGCAGCGTCCAGGGCATCAACGACCTCAAGGCGCAGTACGCGACGCAGTTCGCCGGCAACCCGCTCACCGTGGACGCGACCTACGCCCCGAACATCCCCCTGTCGTACTGGGCGTTCCGGCTCATGATCGGCGTCGGCGTCCTGGCGGCGCTCATCGCCGTCGCCACGCTGTGGACCACCCGGCGCGACCGCGTGCCGCGGGCCCGCTGGTGGCACTGGCTCGTCCTCGCCGCGCCGCTGCTCCCGGTGCTGGGCAACAGCTTCGGCTGGATCTTCACCGAGGTCGGCCGCCAGCCCTGGCTCGTCTTCGGCGTGATGACGACCGCGACGGGCGTGTCCCCGTCGGTGTCGGCCGGTGAGGTCGTCACGTCGATGGTCGTCTACACGCTGCTCTACGGGGTGCTGGCCGTCGTCGAGGTCAAGCTCTTCCTCACCTACCTGCGGGCCGGCGCGCCGCCGTTCGAGGAGCCCGCCACGCCCGAGTCCACCGACGAGGACGCCCCGCTGGCGTTCGCGTACTGAGACCCCAACGCAGAGAACGGAATCCGTCATGGAGCTCAGCACCGTCTGGTTCATCCTCATCGCCGTCCTGTGGACCGGCTACTTCGTCCTCGAGGGCTTCGACTTCGGTGTCGGCATGCTGCTGCCGGTCCTCGGCCGCGGCCGCGACGCCGAGGACACCGAGAAGCGCCGCCGCGTCCTGGTCAACACGATCGGCCCGGTCTGGGACGGCAACGAGGTGTGGGTCCTCACGGCCGGTGGCGCGACCTTCGCGGCCTTCCCGCACTGGTACGCCACGATGTTCAGCGCGTTCTACCTGCCGCTGCTGCTCATCCTCGTGGCGCTCATCGTCCGCAACCTCGGGTTCGACTACCGGGGCAAGCGCGACGACGCGCAGTGGCGCCGCCGCTGGGACATCGCCATCGTGGCCGGGTCGGTCGTGCCTGCCCTGCTCTGGGGTGTCGCCCTGACCAACGTCGTGCGCGGCCTGCCGATCGCGGCGAACAAGGAGTTCACGGGCAACCTGTTCACCCTGCTCAACCCGCTGTCGCTGCTCGGCGGCCTGGTGACGCTCGGCCTCTTCCTCACCCACGGCGCCTTCTTCACCGCGCTGAAGACGGCCGGCGACATCCGCCAGGACGCCAGGCGCATCGCGATCCGCACCGGCGCCGTGACCGCGGTCCTCGCCGTGGCGCTGCTCGGGGTGCTCGGGGTCCAGCAGGGCGACGGCTGGTCGTGGGCGACCACCGTGCTGGCAGCAGGCGCGCTCCTGGGTGCGCTGGCAGCCGGCGCCCGGGGCCGTGAGGGGTGGGCGTTCACCGGCACGTTCGTCACCATCGCGATGGCCGTGGCGACGTACTTCCTCCTGCTGTTCCCCGACGTCATGCCGAGCACGACGAACGCCGCGTGGTCCCTGACGACCGCCAACGCCTCGAGCACCGACCGGACGCTGACGATCATGACGTGGGTCGCGGTGGTCTTCACGCCGCTCGTCGTCGCCTACCAGGCGTGGACGTACTGGGTCTTCCGCAAGCGGATCGGCACCCAGCACATCCCAGCGCCGGCGATGCACTGAAGGCCCGGGTGTCGATGCGTCCGTTCGACCCCCAGCTCCTGCGCACGGTCCCCGAGGCCCGGCGGCCCCTCGCCGTCCTCGCGGCGGTCGGCATCGCCTCGGGCGTGGCCACCGTGGCCACCGCGTTCGCCCTGACCGCCGTCGTCGTCGCGGTGGTGAGGGGCACCTCCCTGGCGGAGCCCGCGGCATACCTCGTGGGCCTGTTCGTGGTCCGCGGCCTGCTCGCCCACGCCGGTGAGCGGGTCGCGGCCCGTGCCGGCACGACGGTGAGCTCGGCCCTGCGGCACCGGCTCGTCGCGCGCTGGCTCGGGGCGCCGGTCGAGGCACGACCGGACCCCGCCACCGCCGTCACCCTCGCCACGTCGGGGTCGGCGAGCGTGGAGCCGTATGTCGCGCGCTTCCTCCCCGCGCTCGTCACCGCCGCGGTGGTCCCGGCCCTCGCGGTCGTGGTCATGGTGTTGGTCGACCCGCTCAGCGCGCTCGTCGTGGTGCTGACGCTGCCGCTGCTGCCGGTGTTCGCCGCCCTCATCGGCGCGACGACGCAGGACGCGACCCGGCGGCGGTGGCAGGCCCTCGCCGGGCTGAGCGGGCACTTCCTCGACGTCGTGCGCGGCCTGCCGACCCTGGTGTCCTACGGCCGGGCCGAGCGCCAGGTGGAGGTCGTCGGCGAGGTCAGCCGGCGGCACCGTGTCGCCACGATGGCGACGCTGCGGCTCGCGTTCCTCAGCTCGGCCGCGCTCGAGCTGCTCGCCAGCATCTGCGTGGCGATCGTGGCGGTGTTCGTCGGAATCCGGCTGACCCACGGCACGGTCGACCTGCCCACCGGCCTGCTCGCGATCCTCCTCGCCCCCGAGGCGTACTGGCCGGTGCGCCGGGTGGGCGCCGAGTTCCACAACGCCGCCGACGGTGCGCAGGCCCTCGCAGACGCGACCCGCGAGCTCGCCGGCGACGACCCGCAGGCCGTCCCTGCGGCGACGTCCGGCCGCGCACGCCCCGCGGCGGCCACGCCGCCGACCGCTCCCACGGTGCCGGGCATCTCGGTGCGCGGCCTCACCTACACCCACCCGGGCGCGGACCGCCCGACCCTCACCGGGCTGGACCTCGACGCCGGACCCGGCCTCACCGCGGTCACCGGGCCCTCGGGCATCGGCAAGACGACGCTGCTCGAGCTGCTCGCCGGGCTGCGCACGCCGGACGCCGGGGTCGTCCGGGCGCCCGCGACGCACCTCGTCACGCAGCGGCCCTTCCTCACCGCGGGCACCGTGCGCGAGAACCTCACGCTCGGGACCGGCCCCGAGACCGCGGCCGACGCCGTCTGGTCGGCGCTGCGGGCGGTCGGCCTCGACGGGGTCGTCGCCGCCCTCCCGCAGGGCCTCGACACCCGCCTCGGCGACGACGGGCGCGGCCTGTCCGCAGGCCAGCGAGCCCGCCTCGTCCTGGCCAGGGCGGCGCTCGGCGACGCGCCGGTCGTGCTCCTCGACGAGCCGACGGCACACCTCGACGACGACTCGATGGCTCTGGCGCACAACGCGATCCGCGCACTGGCCGACTCACGCTGCGTCGTCGCCGTGACCCACCGGCCCGAGCTCGTGGCCCTCGCCGACGCCCACGTCCACCTCGGCGCGGAGCGCCCCGAGGCCCACGCGGTGCTCGTCCGATGAGGCTCTTCACCCCCCGCACCGTCGTGGCCGGGGTGCTCGGCGCCGCGGCCCTGTCGTCCGGGGTGGCCCTGACCGCCACCTCGGGCTGGCTCATCGTGCGGGCCAGCGAGCGACCGGTCATCCTCACCCTGCTCACCGCCATCGTGGCGGTGCGCACCTTCGGCATCGCACGCCCGGTCTTCCGGTATGCCGAGCGCCTCCGCTCGCACGACGCCGCGCTCGAGGAGCTGGCCACCGAGCGCACCCGCCTGTATGCCGCGCTGGTGCCGCTGACGCCCGCCCGGCTGGTGCGGCACGGGCGGGCGGCCATGCTGTCGGGGGTCGTCGACGACCTGACCGACCGCGTCGAGGCCCAGGTGCGGGTGGCCGTGCCGTTCGTCGCCACGGCCGTCACCGGCGTCCTCACCGCGGTGCTCTGCTCCGTGGTCGAGCCCTGGGCCGGGGTCGCGGTGGCCGGGCTGCTCGTGGTCGCCGCCGCCACGACCGGGCTCGCCTGGCGGGTCGAGGAGCGGGGCCACAACGACCTGGTCCGGGCGCGCGCCACGGCGACGGCGACCGCGGAGCTCACCGCGAGCCAGGCCCTCGACCTGGCCGCGGTCGGCGCCGGGCCGTCGGCGCTTCGCTGGCTGGGCGAGGCGCACGAGTCGCTCGCCGCCGCGGTTCGGCGGCAGAGCCGTGGCCGGGCCGGCGCCGCCGCGGCGATCCCCGTCGCCACCGCGGTCGCGACGCTCGTGGCCGCCCTCGTCGCCACCGGCAGCGACCGGCCCACCCCGGTGCTGGCCCTCGTGGTGCTGGCGCCGTTCGCCCTCGCCGAGGTGCTCAGCCCGCTGCCGGACGCAGCCCGCGCCCTGGCGAGCGCGCGTGCCGCGGGACGTCGGCTCGACGCCCTGACCGCCGAGGCACCGGCCGTGGCCGCCGCCCTCGCGACCGGCGACGCCACCGATCGGAGCCCGTCCGCAGCGGCGCCCCCGGCCCCGCCCCGCCTACAGCTGCGCGGGGTCACCGCCTCGTGGGACGGGCACCGCCGCGCGGCCGGCCCGGTCGACCTCGACCTCGCACCCGGATCGGTCGTCGCCCTCACCGGCTCGTCGGGCTGCGGCAAGTCGACCGTGCTGGCGGTGCTGGCCCGCCAGCTCGACCCGCAGACGGGCAGCTACACCGTCGACGGCGCCGACGCCCTGGCCCTGCCGCTGGCCGACGTCCGGTCGCTGTTCGCCGTCGTCGACGACGAGCCGCACGTCTTCGCCACCAGCCTGCGCGAGAACCTGCGGCTCGCCCGTCCCGGCGCCACCGACGCGGAGGTGGACTCGGCCCTCGACGCGGCAGGCCTGCGCGAGTGGCGCGCGGGACTGCCCAAGGGCCTCGACACGCAGCTCGGCTCGGGGGGTCGGGGCCTGAGCGGCGGCGAGCGCGCCCGGCTGTCGATCGCCCGCGCGCTGCTGTCCGCGCGGCCCGTGCTGCTGCTCGACGAGCCGGTTGCGCACCTCGACCACCCCACCGCCGTCGCGGTGCTCGAGGACCTCCTGCGCGCCCGCGGCACCCGCACCGTCGTCGTGGTGAGCCACCGGCCCGAGGGCCTCTCGGGTGCGGACGGCATCATTGACCTGGGTGCCCGCGTCCCTGCGGTCACCGGAGGATGAGGTAGCCATGCCCCACAAGGCCATCAACCAGCTTGGGGACCTCGAGCGCGCCGTCATGGACGCCATCTGGTCCGCGGTCGACGCCGGCCACCCCTCCGTGTCCGTCCGCGAGGTCCACGAGGCGATCGTCGCCCGTCGCCGGATCGCGTACACGACCGTCATGACCGTGATGGGACGGCTCGCGGACGCCGGCCTGCTCACCCAGGAGCGCAGCGGGCGCGCGTACCGGTACGCCCCGGCGAGCAGCCGCGAGGCCCTCACCGCGGCGACCATGCGCGAGCAGCTCCAGGGCATGGCCGGCGAGGACCGCCGTGCCGCGATGCTGCACTTCCTCGACGACGCCACCGCGGACGAGATCGCGGACCTCAAGGTGGCCCTCGCCCAGGTCGAGGCCCGGCACGCGGGCACCGGCTCGGGCGCGCCGGGGCGAGGCGCGGGGGCGTCGCGCTGAGCCACGCCCTGGTCCCGGCAGCCCTGGCCGTGCTGGCCGTCCTGCTGGCCGGACCCGCCCCGCGGGTGATGGCGCCGCTCGTGCGCTTCCGGCGCGCCCCGCTCGAGGCGCTGCTCGTGTGGCAGGCGGTCTCGCTCGCCGCGGTGGTGTCCGCGCTCGCCGTCGCGCCCGCGGCGTGGGCGACCGGCGGGCCGTCGTGGTGGGGACCCGTCGCCACCCTCATCGGGGTCGCGGTGCTGGCGCGGCTGCTCTGGTCCGGCCACCGGGTCGGCACCGGCATCCGGGCCGACCGGCGGCGCCACCGCCAGCTCGTCGACGTGCTGGGCACCGAGCCGCCGCGCACCGGCGCCGCCGTGCGGGCCGGCGGCCACGTCGGCGAGCTGCGCGTGCTGGCGCACCCCACGCCCACGGCATACTGCCTGCCCGGGCTGCGCAGGCGGGTGGTGCTCAGCGAGGGGGCGCTGCAGGCGCTGCCACCCGAGGAGCTGGCCGCCGTGCTCGCGCACGAGCAGGCCCACCTGCGCGCCCGGCACGACCTCGTGCTGGAGTTCTTCACGGTGCTGCACCGCTCGGCCCCGGAACGGCTGCGGGCTCCCGAGGCACTGCGGGAGGTGCGCCTGCTCGTCGAGGTGCTCGCCGACCGGGCCGCCCGTCGGGCTGTCGGGGAGGTGCCGCTGGCCCGCGCGCTGGTCACGCTCGCCAGCGGGCACCACCCCTCCGCTGCGCTCGGGGCCGCCGACCCGGCCAGCACGTCGGCGACGCGGGCGCGGATGGAGCTGCTCACCCAGCAGGAGGCGCCGCGGTGGCTGCGCGCCCTCATGACCGCCTTCGCGCTCGCCGTCCTCGCCACTCCGGTCGCGCTGCTGCTGCTCGCGCTGCGCTGACCCCGGGCGGCCCGTCGGCGCCGCACCCTCGCCCTGTTGAATGGGGACATGACCGCCTCCCGCCCCTACCGCGTGACCGTCGTCTGCACCGGGAACATCTGCCGCTCGCCGATGGCCGAGTTCGTCCTGCGCGAGCGGTTCACCGAGGCGGGCCTGGGCGACCGGGTGGTGGTCGACTCGGCCGGCACGCACTCCTGGGAGGTCGGCAACCCGGCCGACCCGCGCACCCTCGCCGTCCTCGCACGCAACGGCCACGAGGACTTCGGCGGGGCCGACCACGTGGCCCGCAAGTTCGAGCGGCCGTGGTTCGACGAGGTCGACCTCGTGCTCGCCGCCGACTCCGGCCACGCGCGCGAGCTGCGCCGGCTCGCACGCACCGACGCGCACCGCGACAAGATCCACATGCTCCGCTCGTTCGACCCCGAGTCCGAGCGTGCCGGGACCCTGGACATGGACGACCCCTGGTACGGCGAGGACGAGTCCGCCTTCGACCAGACGTATGCCGAGGTCACCGCGGCGGCGGACGGGGTCGTCGAGCACGTCCGCCGGGAGCTCGAGCGGCGCTCCTGACCACCGGGTCCTGAGGGACGGGGGCGGCAATCCGCCCGTTCGGCCCGGTTCGGCCACGTTCGGACGCTCTCGTCCTCCTCCCTTCGGTCGGGAGTCCCTCGTCCCACCCCTCCTCGGTTCGTGTCGTCGGCGGGGGTCTTCGTACCCTCGTGGTCATGCACGAGCCCCACGCCACCGACGAGCGCGTCCTCACCCAGGAGCAGCGCCAGGAACTCGTCGACCTCATCCTGCGCGGCGGCTGGCGGATGTCCGGCAGCGGAGCCACGCCGGCCTGAGCCGTGCGACGCCCGCACCCGCCGGGCGGAGGACCCTCGGGGGCCAGTCCCGCCCGGTCCGTGATGGGAATAGTTGAATTAGCAACTATGTTGTGAGGGTATGACCACCACGACCAGCCCGTTCGCCCTCCGCCTCACCTGGGCGCGCAGCCTGTTCGACCGCGGCGACCACATCGCCGCTGCCGGCGCGCTCGCCGACCTCGTCGCCGAGACCCGCGACGCCGACGTCCTGCACGACACCACCGAGCTGCGGGTCCTGCTGGCCCGCGCCTACTTCGGCTCCGCCCAGCTCGGCCGCGCCGAGGCAGTGCTCCGTGAGCTCGTGGAGGAGCGCCCCGCGGACGGCTACCTGCACCTCCTGCTCGGCCGCACCCTGCAGCGCCAGCAGCGCCACGACGACGCCCGCCGCCACCTGGCCCTGGCCGAGGTGCTGGGGGACTACGAGCGCCCCAGCGCCTACGGTGAGCCCACGGCCCCGGCGTCGACCTCGGACTGACGCCGGCCCGCACCCGGACCGACGGCGACGACGCGGAGGACCTCGTGACGGACTACGGACACCAGCTGGAGTTCGGCATCTTCCCGACCCCTGACGCCTCGGCGGCCGACCTCGTCCTGGAGATGAGCGAGGCCGCCGACGTCAGCGGCCTGGACCTCGTGACCGTGCAGGACCACCCCTACAACGCCCGGCACCTCGACGCCTGGACCCTGCTGTCAGTCGTCGCCGCGCGAACCACCACGGTGCGGGTGGCCCTCAACGTCGCCAACCTGCCCCTGCGTCCGCCGGTGGTCCTGGCCCGCAGCGCCGCGACGCTCGACCTGCTGTCAGGCGGGCGTGTCGAGCTCGGGCTGGGCACGGGCGCCTTCTGGGACGCGATCGCGGCCGCCGGCGGCCCGCGGCGCACGCCGGGTGAGGCCACGACCGCCCTCGAGGAGGCCATCGCCGTCATCCGCGGCGTGTGGTCCGGCCGGGGCGCGGTGTCCGTCGACGGGGAGCACTACCGCGTGAAGGGCCTGCACTCCGGCCCGGCGCCCGCCCACCCCGTCGGCATCTGGCTCGGGGCGTACAAGCCGCGGATGCTCCGCCTCACCGGCCGGCTCGCGGACGGCTGGCTCCCGTCGATGGGGTATGCCGGGCCCGCGGAGCTCCCGGCGATGAACGCGACGATCGACGAGGCGGCGCGCGCCGCTGGCCGCGACCCGGTGGCCGTCCGGCGGCTCTACAACGTCGACCCCGGCACCTCGCCCGAGCAGCTGGCGGAGCTCGCGCTCGAGCACGGGATGTCCACCTTCATCGTCCCCGTGGCCTCCGTGCGGGACGTGCAGCGGTTCGCCGCCGAGGTGGCCCCGGCGACCCGTGAGCTCGTCGAGGACGAGCGCACCCGGCGGGACGCGGCGCCCGCCGGGCCCGTGGTGACCGACACCGGCCGCGCGGACGCTTCGGAGCGCGGCGACGCAGGCGGGGCCGCCGACGTCGGCCCCGGGGCACGAGAGTCGCTGGCGACGACCGCCACGGCGGCCGGCGCGGCCCGGGCGTCCGGCGAACACCAGGCTCCCGACGCGCCCCCGTCCCGGTCCACGGTCGACGCCACGGCGCACGAGGGCGCGGGCGCCCACCTCGTCGAGGTCCACGACGGGCTGCGCGCCGAGCTGGCACGGCTGCGCGACATCGTCGAGCAGGTCGTGGCCGGCGAGGAGCAGGCCCACCGGGCCCGCAACGCCATCAACGAGCTCACCATGCGGCAGAACAACTGGACGCTGGGCGCGTACTGCCAGCAGTACTGCCGCTTCGTCACCGGCCACCACGGCCTCGAGGACCGGTCGATCTTCCCGCATCTGCGGCGCAGCGACCCCGCCCTCACCCCGGTGCTCGACCGGCTCGAGCAGGAGCACCTCGTCATCCACGACGTGCTCGAGCAGCTCGACGACGCCCTGGTCGGGTTGGTGTCGGGCGCGTCCGGCACCCCCGAGCTGCAGCGCGTCGTCGACCGGCTGTCGCAGACCCTGCTCGAGCACCTGTCCTTCGAGGAGGACGAGCTCGTCCCGGCCCTGGACCGGTACGGCTTCTACTGAGGGATCAGCGCCCGCCGGTGAGCTTCCGCTCGCGCTGGGCGACGCCGGCGGTGCCGTAGGGGTAGTCGTCGGCCCGCGGCGCACTGACGTCGGTCAGCCGGTCGAGGTGCTCCTTCGGCACGTCGAGGTCGGCCGCGGCGAGGTTGTCGCGCAGCTGCTCGACCGACCGCGCGCCGAGGATGACCGAGGTGACAGCCGGCTGGGCGCCGACCCACGCGAGCGCGACCTGCGCCGGGGTGGCCCCCACCGCGTCGGCGACCTCGCGCACCGCGTCGACCACGGCCCATGTGCGCTCCTGCTCGTTGCGCGGACCCCACGCCTCCATCCCGCGCTCGGGGTCCTCGCCGAGGCGGGACGCACCCTCGGGCTGCTGGTCGCGCCGGTACTTGCCCGTCAGCCAGCCACCCGCGAGCGGCGACCACGGCAGCAGTCCGATGCCCGCGTCGAGGCACGCGGGGACGACCTCGTGCTCAATGTCGCGCACGAGCAGGTTGTACTGCGGCTGCAGCGTCACCGGCTGAGCCCAGCCGTGGGCGCGGGCGACGTGGACCGCCTTGGTGACCTGCCAGCCGAGGTAGTTGGAGAACCCGTAGTAGCCGATCTTGCCGGCGGCCACGGCGTCGTCGAGGAAGCGCAGCGTCTCCTCCAGCGGGGTCACCGCGTCCCACGCGTGCATCTGGTAGAGGTCGATGTGCTCGACCCCGAGCCGGCGCAGCGAGTCGTCGAGGGCCCGGCGCAGGTGGCGGCGCGACAGGCCCAGGTCGTTCGGGCCGTCGCCCATGGGGAAGCGGCCCTTGGTCGCGATGACGGCCTGTCCGGCCTCGGTCGGGTGGGCCTTCAGCCAGCGGCCGATGATCTCCTCGGACGTGCCCGAGCTGTAGACGTCGGCGGTGTCGAGGAACGTCCCGCCCGCCTCGGCGAAGGCGTCCATGATCTGGCCCGAGGTCTGCTCGTCCGCCTCCGCCCCGAAGGTCATGGTGCCGAGGCACTGGGTGGAGACGACGGTGCCTGAGTTGCCGAGGGTCGTGTAGCGCATGGTCCCGACCGTATGCCGCGTGCCCGCCCGCGGCACCCCCAGCGGACCGCGGCGCGAGACGCCCGTCGACGACGACGGGACCGGGCCGTCCCACAGCCGGCACCTCGCGGCATACGCGCTCCGGCGCTCTGGGACACTGTGGGCCATGGCCTCGCTTGCTGACGCGACCCCGCCCATCGCCCTCGGCGCCCTCGACGGCCGCTACCGCGGCGCGGTGGCACCCCTCGTCGACCACCTCTCGGAGCCGGCGCTCAACCGCGAGCGCGTGCGGGTCGAGGTGGAGTGGCTGGTGTTCCTCACCGACCACGGGGTCGTGCCGGGCGTTCGGGCGCTCACCGCCGACGAGAAGGCCGCGCTGCGGGGGGTCGTCGACGGTTTCGGGGCGGCCGAGATCGCGGAAATGGCCGAGATCGAGCGCGAGACCCAGCACGACGTCAAGGCGGTCGAGTACTTCCTCAAGAGGCGGCTGACCGCGATCGCTCCCGCCCCGGAGGACCGCGGCCTGGCCGAGCTGATCCACTTCTGCTGCACCAGCGAGGACGTCAACAACCTCTCCTACGCCCTCATGGTCAAGGGCGCGGTCGAGCAGGTCTGGCTCCCGCGGGCGACGGAGCTCGTCGAGGCCGTCGCGACGATGGCGTCCGACCTGCGCGACGTGCCGCTGCTGGCGCACACCCACGGGCAGCCGGCGACGCCGACCACCATGGGCAAGGAGCTCGCCGTCCTCGCGCACCGGCTCGGCCGGCAGCTGCGGCGGATCCGCGGCGCGGAGTACCTCGGCAAGCTCAACGGCGCCACCGGCACCTTCGGGGCCCACCTCGCCGCCGTGCCCGGGGCGGACTGGCCGGCGCTGAGCCGCGAGTTCGTCGAGTCCCTCGGGCTCCGCTGGAACCCGCTGACGACGCAGATCGAGAGCCACGACTGGCAGGCGGAGCTGTACGCCGACGTCGCCCGGTTCAACCGGGTCCTGCACAACCTGTGCACCGACGTCTGGACCTACATCTCGATGGGCTACTTCGCCCAGGTGCGCGGCCAGGGCACCGTCGGGTCCTCGACGATGCCGCACAAGGTCAACCCGATCCGGTTCGAGAACGCCGAGGCCAACCTCGAGGTCAGCAACGCGCTGCTCGACGTGCTCGGCTCGACGCTGGTGCAGTCGCGGCTGCAGCGCGACCTCACCGACTCCTCGATGCAGCGCAACATCGGGACGGCGTTCGGCCACTCGCTGCTCGCGCTCGACAACGTGCTGCGCGGCCTGGCCGGGCTCGACGCCGTGCCCGCCGCCATGGCCGCCGACCTCGACGCCAACTGGGAGGTGCTCGGGGAGCCGGTGCAGTCGGCCATGCGGGCCCTGGGGGCGCAAGGGGTCCCGGGCATGGAGAACCCGTACGAGCGGCTCAAGGAGCTGACCCGTGGCCGGCGCATCACCGGCGACGACCTGCGCGCGTTCGTGGCCGGCCTCGGCCTGCCCGACGACGTGGCCGCGAGGCTCTCGGCGATGACCCCGCAGACGTACGTCGGCGTGGCGCCGCAGCTGGTCGACCTGCTCGACGTCGACTGACCGCAGGAGCCGGTCGACGAGCCGGCCCAGGGGCCGGGTCGACGTACCGGCCGGACGACCGGACGAATCGGCTGACGGGGCCGGGTGGACGAAGGAGGACGCGCGTGGCCGCACTGGGATGGATGGTGCTGGCGCTCGTCTTCCTCGACGAGGTCCTGGCCGCGGTGGCCGCCGGGGTCTGGGGCTCGCATGCCGGGGGCTGGCCGCTGGCCGTCCTCGCACCGGTGGTGGTGGTCGCGGTGTGGTGGGCGTTCGCGTCGCCCCGCGCGCGGTGGGGCGGCCCGGTCGTGCGCCGCGTGGTGAAGGTGCTCGTGTTCGGCCTCGCGTCAGTGGGCCTGTGGGTGGCCGGCCACCACGGGTGGGCGCTGGCACTGCTCGTCTTCTCCGTGGTCGTCAACGGGCTCGCGCAGCTGCCCTCGATCCGCGGGCTGGTGGCCGAGCAGGAGCGGCCGCCCGCGAGCTAGGGGACCCCGCCCGGTCCGGCACGGGGCGGGTCCACCCCGAACGTGCGGCGGCCCCACTCCACCATGGCGCCGAGGTGGGCCACGGCGGCGAGCACCCCGGCCACGGTCGTGCCGACGGTGCCGGCCCCGACGGCATACGCCACGAGCGCCCCGAGCGTGCCCGCGACCATGGTGTTCACGGCATTCATGAACATCACGGTGCTCGCCACGACGTGGCTGAACGTCGAGCGCCGCGACCCCATGAGGTAGGTGCGCATGAGGCCCGCGCGGTCCCCCGTGGTGCCGGCGACGAGGAAGGGGGCGATGCCGGGGTCCAGCTCGAGGTAGGCGGCACGGAGGAGGTTCATCCCGATGACCATGGCCGCGTCGTCGTGGCTGGCGTTGTGGACCCTGACGGCGGTGAGGGTGCCGAGGACGAGCGAGTATGCCGCCAGCCCGATCGCCATGACCCGGAAGCCGGTCCCGAACCCGGTCGCCTGAGCGACGAGGGCCAGGACGACGAGCGAGGCCGAGGTCACGGTGAGGTGGATCGTGATGCGGCTCATGACCTCCGACCACGTCATGCTGCGGGTCGCGAGCAGGGACCAGTGCTCGGTGGCGAGGACCTGGGCGCGCACCGACGGCGGGACGGGGTGTGCGGGTGTCTCGTCCACGGCCCCTCCTGCTCGGGCGCTGGCGCCGGCCAGGGGCACGTGACCGGCCTCCCCACGCTAGGGCGACGGGGACCGCCCCGGGTCGCGCGTTCGTCGTAGAGAGGCGGGGCTCAAGGCCACGGTCGCCGGCGCCTGTCCCTTCCGGACACGCTGGTCTGTGCACAGACGTCCGTACCACTGCGCGCTGAGCAGATCCATGCGCAATGACACGCTGGTCTGTGCGCAGACGTCCGATCAGGGGCGTCGGCGGCCCCCGGAGACGACGACGCCCCGCGCCGGTCGAGCCGGGCGGGGCGTCGGGAGGGGTGCGCGTCAGACGGTGACGGGGCCCGTCGGGGTCGCGAAGGTGACGGCGAGCAGCCCGGGGGTGCCGTGCGGTGCCACGAAGGTGAAGTCGATGACGGTCGAGGTGCCCTCAGGCGGCAGGTCCAGCCACTCGCGGACGCGGGCCGGGTCGCCAGCGATCTGCAGGCCCTCGATCGTCACGTCGGTGTGGGCGCCGACCGACGGGTGCAGGGACTTGTCCTGCCACTGCACGAAGAACGGCAGCTGCGGGTCGGAGATGAGGCCCTTGACCCCCAGCTGGCGCCAGCGCAGCTCGACGCCGTCGGGGCGGTGCCGGTTGCCCTCGACCGACTGGCGGCCGATCCGCTTCTCCACCGGCGCGATGTCGTCGACGGCGACGACCCAGCCGAGCCAGCCGCCCCCGTTCTCGGACCGGGCACGCACGGCCTGGCCGAACGGCGCCTTGTCGGAGGCGGGGTGGTCGAGCACCTCGACGACCTCGACGTAGCGGTCGTGCGCCAGCGGGAGGATCACGTTGCGAGTGCCGAACCGCGGGTGGATGCCGCCGTCGACCGGCTCGACGCCGATCAGCTTCGACAGGCGTTCCGCGGTCGCCTGCAGACCGTCGTGCTCCGCCGCATACGACACGTGGTCAACTCGCATACCCGACATCGTGACACACGCCCAGGAGTGCTCCTGACACGGGTGGGGTTACTGTGACGCGGCCCCCTCGAGGCCGCGCTGGCGCACCGCCTCGTAGATGACGATGGCGGCCGATGTCGCCACGTTGAGCGAGTTCGCCTTGCCCGCCATCGGGATCCGGACCCGGTGCGTCGCGCGCTCCAGCACCTCGTCGGTGAGGCCGTACTTCTCGGCGCCGACGGCGATCGCGACCGGCCCGGTGTAGTCGACGTCCGTGTGCAGCAGGTCGGTGTCCGGCGTCGTCGCGACGAGGGCGATGCCGTGGGCCTCCAGCCAGGCGAGGGTGTCCCCGGTGCTGTCGCTGGCGACCGGGACGCTGAAGACGGTGCCCTTGGACGCCCGCACCAGGTTGGGGTTGCCCCAGTCCGTCACCGGGTCGGCCGCCACGACCGCGTCGGCCCCGGCGGCGTCAGCGGTGCGCAGCATCGCGCCGAGGTTGCCGGGCTTCTCCACGCCCTGGCAGAGCACGACCAGGGGGCTCGGCCCGAGCTCGAGGTCGGCGCAGGTGCGGGTCACGGCCGGCACCACGGCGAGGAACCCGTCCGGCCCCTCGCGGTAGGCGACCTTCTCGAACGCGGCCCGCGACACCTGCACGGTGTCGACGCCCCGGGCCCGAACCTCGTCGACCACGCGGGTCTGCCTCGCCGGGTCGAGCATCAGCTCGGGGCAGTAGTACAGCGACTCGGGCAGGACACCGGCGTCGAGGGCGAGGGACAGCTCCTCGTACCCCTCGACGAGCGTGCGGCCGGACTCCTCGCGGCCGCGGCGACGGCGCAGCGCGGCGAGGGACTTCAGACGCGGGTTGGCGGGCGAGGTGAGGTGCAGGTCAGCCATGGCGCGCCCCAGTGTGTCAGGTGCGCGCCGGTCGGGGTGGCCGCTCCCCGGGTCTGTGCACAGACCCGCGTGTCACTGCGCAGGGATCCGCTCACTGCGCAGAGACACGGGAGTCTGTGCGCAGACGAGCGTGCACGTATGCCGGGGGCTGCCGGGTCGGCGTCGGGGGCGGGTGGCTGGCCGGGTCAGGCGTCGAAGCGGGCCCGGTCGACGACGACGCGCGTGACCCGGCCGTCGGCCACGAGCCGGTCATCGTCGTCCACCGCCCGGACGTCGAACACGAGGCTGTGGCCCTCGACCACCGGGTCGTCGGCCACGACCTCGACCGCGGCGCCCACGGCGGTGGGCCTGCGGTGCGCGAGCTCGACCGACCGGCCCACGCTCGTCGAGCCCTGCGGCACGTGCGGCGCGGCCGCCTCGACGGTCGCCGCCTCGATCCACGCCAGGAGCCGGGGCGTCCCGAGGACCTCGACGTCGCCGCTGCCGAGGGCCCGGGCCGTGTCCTCGGCCGTCACCACGTGGCGCATACCGGCACGCTACCCAGTGCGCGGTCGGCGCGGCACGGTCACCCGGGCGCGGGTCTGCTCGCACACCTCCGTGTCACTGCGCACGGATCCGCTCTGCGCGCAGCAGGACGCGCGTCTGCTCGCAGACCTCCGTGCAGGGGGGCGCAGGGGGTGCGGCGCTCGCGCGCTACCCCTCGAGCAGGGAGAGGAGCACCGGCAGGAGGCCGTCGTCGTCGACGTGGCCGGTCACCTCGTCGGCGACCGCCTTGACCTCGTCGGGGGCGTTGCCCATGGCCACACCACGCGCCGCCCAGTGGAGCATCTCGACGTCGTTGCGCTGGTCGCCGACCGCGACGGTGTACCGCGGCTCGACGTCGAGGCGGCGACGCAGGATCTCCAGCGCCGAGCCCTTCGACACGCCCTCGGGGTTGAGGTCGAGCCAGGCCGAGAAGCCGACCGCGTAGTTGACCCCGTGCAGGCCGATCCGCTCGGTGAGGGCGAGGAAGTCCTCGGCCGTGCCCTCGGGCGCACGGAAGGTCACGCGGGTCACCGGGTCAGCGACCAGCTCGTCCCACGGCACGACGCGCAGCTCGCCCTGGAGCTCGCCGTCGGGGAACGGCGCGCTCAGCTTGAACCCGACACCCAGCTCCTCGACTGCGACCACCGCGTCGGGCCACTCGACCCGCAGCAGGTTGAGCGCCGGCGCCGGGTCGAACGTGACGGCCTCCAACACCCGGAACCCCCTGTCCTCGGCGGGATCCAGCTCGATCGTCACTGCGCCGTTGGAGCACACGGCATACCCCGTCGTGATCCCGAGCTCCTCGAGGATCGGGGTGGTCGCCACGATCGAGCGGCCGGTCGAGACGATGACGTGGTGGCCGGCGGCCACGACGTCGCGGACCGCGGCGCGGACGGCCGGCGACAGGACGCCGGCGTGGTCGATGGTGGTGCCGTCGACGTCGAGCGCGACGAGGTGGGGCTTCATGCCCCGAACCTACGGGAGGCGGACGTGGTGCGGGCGCAGGTCCGCGACCGTGGGGACGCCGAGCAGCGCCATCGTGCGGCGGACCTCGGCGGTGAGGATGTCGACCGCGCGCTGGACGCCGGCCTCGCCACCGGCCATGAGCCCGTAGAGGTAGGCGCGGCCGACCATGACGCTGCTCGCGCCGAGGGCCACCGCTGCCACGACGTCGGCACCGGACATGACGCCGGTGTCGAGCATGACCTCCTTGTCGGGGCCGAGCGCCTCGCGCACCTCGGGCAGCAGCCGCAGCGGGACGGGCGCGCGGTCGAGCTGGCGGCCGCCGTGGTTGGACAGGACGATCGCGTCGACGCCGGCGTCGAAGACGGTGCGCGCGTCGTCGACCGTCTGGATGCCCTTGATGACCAGCGGGCCGTCCCACTGCGAGCGCACCCACTCCAGGTCGGCCAAGGTCATCGTCGGGTCGAACAGCGCGTCGAGCAGCTCGGCGATGGTGCCGTCCCACGAGCTCAGGCTCGCGAAGGTCAGCGGCTCGGTCGTCAGCAGGTTGAGCCACCACGCCGGGTGCATCGCGGCGTCGGCCACGGTGCGCACCGTCAGGGCGGGCGGGATCGAGAAGCCGTTGCGGGCGTCGCGCAGGCGGGCGCCGGCGACCGGCACGTCGACGGTGAGGACGAGCGCCTCGTACCCGGCCTGCCGCGCGCGGCGCATGAGGTCCTCGCCGGCGCTGCGGTCGCGCCAGACGTAGAGCTGGAACCACTTGCGGGCCTGCGGGGCGGCGGCTGCGACGTCCTCGATCGACGTCGTGCCCATGGTGGAGAGCGTGTACGGGATGCCGGTGCGCTGGGCGACGCGGGCCACGGCGCGTTCACCCTCGTGCTGCATCATCCGGGTGAAGCCGGTCGGCGCGAACGAGAACGGCAGGGCGGACGGCTGCCCGAGGAAGGACGTCGTCGTGTCGATCGCCGAGACGTCGTGCAGGATCGCCGGCCGGAACTCGAGGTTCGCGAACGTGCCCCGCGCGCGGCGCAGGCTGATCTCGCCCTCGGCGGCGCCGTCGGTGTAGTCGAAGACCGAGCGCGGGGTGCGCCGCTTGGCGACCGCGCGCAGGTCGGCGATGGTCAGCGCCGAGTCGAGCCGTCGCCGCGTGGGGTCGAGCTGCAGCGGCTTGGGCCGCAGCAACGGCTTGAGCTCGGACCACTTCGGCAGCTGTCGTTGCGTCACGCCACCCAACCTAGCCGCGCGCCACAAAGGGGCAACACGGCAGTTGCTGGCACGAAACGGCAGTTCAGGAGTCCCGTTTCACGTCAGCAACTGCCGTCTTGCGGGGAAGCGCCGGGAGGTCAAGCGGCGGGAGGTCAAGCGGCGGGAGGGTCAGGCGGGCCGGAGGACCTCGAGGCCGAGGAACGGCTGGAGCGCCTTGGGGACGACGACCGAGCCGTCGGCCTGCTGGTGGTTCTCCAGGATCGCGACCATCCACCGGGTCGTGGCGAGCGTGCCGTTGAGCGTGGCGACTGCTCGCGTGCCCTGGCCGTTCGGGTCGCGCTCACGGGTGTTGAGGCGCCGCGCCTGGTAGGTGGTGCAGTTCGAGGTCGACGTCAGCTCGCGGTAGCGGCCCTGGGTCGGCACCCAGGCCTCGCAGTCGAACTTGCGCGCCGCCGGGCCGCCGAGGTCGCCCGCCGCCGTGTCGATGACGCGGTACGGGACCTCGATCTTGGCGAGCATCTCCTTCTCCCAGCCGAGCAGCCGCTGGTGCTCCGCGGCGGCGTCCTCGACCCGGCAGTAGGTGAACATCTCGACCTTGTGGAACTGGTGGACCCGGATGATGCCGCGGGTGTCCTTGCCGTACGACCCGGCCTCGCGGCGGTAGCAGGCCGACCACCCGGCATACCGCTTCGGGCCGTTCGACAGGTCGAGGATCTCGTCGGCGTGGAAGCCGGCGAGGGCGACCTCGGAGGTGCCGGTGAGCCAGAGGTCGTCGTCGGCGAGCCGGTAGACCTCCTCGGAGTGCTTGTCGATGAACCCCGCACCCGCCATGACGTCGGTCTTGACCAGCGTCGGGGTGATGACGGGGGTGAAGCCGTGCTCGACCGCCTGGGCGATGCCCATGTTCAGCAGCGCCAGCTCCAGTCGCGCGCCGACGCCGGTGAGGAAGTAGAACCGCGAGCCCGAGACCTTGGCGCCGCGCTCCATGTCGACGGCGCCGAGCATCTCGCCGAGCTCGAGGTGGTCGCGGGGCTCGAAGTCGAACGTCGGCACCTCGCCGACCGTCTCGAGCACCTCGTAGTCGTCCTCGCCGCCGACCGGGACGCCCGGCTCGACGACGTTGCCGATCTGCCGGATGAGGGTGCCGAGCTCCGCCTCGGCGGCGTCCGCGTCGGCCTGCAGCGACTTCACCTGCGCGGCGAGGTGCTTGGTCTTCGCCAGGAGGGCGTGCTTCTCCTCGCCCTGCGCCTGCGCGACCTGCTTGCCCATCGACTTCTGCTCGGCGCGCAGCCGCTCGAACTCGGTGAGGCTGGCCCGCCGGCGGTCGTCCGCGGACAGCACCGCGTCGACGACCCCTTCGTCCTCGCCACGGGCGCGCTGGCTCGCGCGGACCCGGTCGGGGTCCTCGCGCAGGAGCTTGATGTCGATCACCGGGTCAGCCTAGCGAGGGGGTCGGCCGCGTCCGCCACGTGATTCGGCGTCCGCCCCCGATCCGGCGTCCGCCCCCGATCCGGCGTCCGCCCCGTGATTCCCCGTTGCCGCGCGTGCGCGTGGGGTCCGATCCTGTGGGGTATGCCGTCCGCCGCCACCCTGGGCACGTTCGCCCTCGCCGCCACCGCGCTGATCCTCCTGCCCGGCCCCGCGATGCTGTTCCTCATCTCGCGCGGGATCGGGCAGGGCAGCCGCCGGCTGGCGCTGGCGTCGATGGCCGGGATCGAGACCGCGACGGCCCTCATGGTGGTCGCGACCGCGTTCGGGCTGTCGGCGGTCATCAGCGCCTCGGTCGTCGCGTTCTCCGTCGTGAAGTACGCCGGCGCGGCATACCTGCTCTGGCTGGCGGTCCGCGAGTTCCGCAGCCGCGGCCACTTCGCCCTCGACCGCGTCCCGGTGACGAACCCCCGGCGGGCGTTCGCCGACGCGTTCCTCGTCGGCATCACCAACCCCAAGACGGCCGTCTTCTTCGTGGCGTTCTTCCCGCAGTTCCTGCACCGGGAGTCGGGCCCGGTGTGGTCGCAGGTCCTCGTCCTCGGGGCGATCTTCGTCGTCATCGGCGCCGTCTTCGACAGCGTCTACGCGCTCAGCGCCGGCGGCATCGGCCAGTGGCTTGCCCGCCACCCGCGTGCGGTGGAGCGGCAGAAGTACGTCTCCGGCTCGATCTTCCTCGTGATGGGTGGCGCGGCCGCCCTGACCGGGCACCCGCAGAAGGCCTGAGACCCGCGCCCGGCGCCGGCTCCCCGCTCAGCGGTCCGCGGCGCTGGGGACGACCCCCACGTCGACGAGGTGGTGGGCCAGGTCGTGCAGCATGTACTGGCCCAGGGTCAGCACGGTGAAGTGCGAGCCGTTGCTGCGCAGCCCCGTCCGCTGCCAGTCGTCGCCCTCGACCTCCTCGAAGGCCCGGCACGCGGCGACGGCCGCCTCGACGAGCTCCTCGGCGACGACCGCGGGGTCCTGCTCGCCGTAGCGGCCGTCGAGGGCGGCGCGGTCCTGGTCCCAGTTGGCGAACCCGGCGCCGTCCTCGGCGAGCATCTGGCGCACCCGGCCCTCGAAGACGCGGCAGACGTCCCGGACGTGGCAGGCGTACTCCAGCGGCGACCACACGTCGGGCCGGGGGCGGTCCCGCACGTCCTGGCGCTCCAGCACCGAGCGCCACGGGGCGGTCAGCGACAGCACCTGCTCGGCCACCTGCGGGGCGGTGACGCCGGCCGCCTCGAATCCGCACTCCGGGCACGGGTGCTCCAGCGTCCAGGTCCAGTCCTTGGTGTCGGGCGGCACCGGACCGGACACATCGGGCAGGCCGTCCTGGGGCTGGTCGGGGGAGGCGTCCATGACCGCCACGGTATGGCAGCACCCCCTCCTACCCTGGGGTAGCGTCTGCCCGTGCTCCAACAACATGCCGGGTGGGTGGTGGTCGGCGCGATCGCCGTCGTGCTCCTCGCAGCCCTCGGCATCGCCGCCTGGTCGAGGGAGCGCAGCAGTCGCCGACGCGGAGCTCACCGGGCCCGGCGCTGGGACCGCCGGCCGCACCGCAACGAGTTCCGGCCGGAGGGCACCGTGACCGAGGCACCCCGTCGTCGCGTGGCGATCATCGTCAACCCGACGAAGTTCGACGACCTCGACTCGGTCAAGGAGCGCGTCACCCGCGAGGTCGTCAACCACGGCTGGGCCGAGCCCCTCTTCATCGAGACGACGGCCAAGGACACCGGCCGCGGCCAGGCCGAGCAGGCCCTGCGTGAGGACGTCGACCTCGTCTGCCCGCTCGGCGGCGACGGCACGGTCCGCGCGGTGGCCGAGGCGCTCGTCGGCACGGACACCCCCCTGGGCCTCCTGCCGGGCGGCACCGGCAACCTGCTGGCCCGCAACCTCGACCTGCCGGTCGACGACCTCGACGACGCGCTGCGGGTCGCGCTCACCGGCCAGAACAAGCGGATCGACGTCGGCCGCCTGACGGTCGACTCCAGCGGCGAGGACCAGCGGCCCGAGACCCACGTGTTCCTCGTCATGGCCGGCTTCGGCTTCGACGCGGCGATCATGGCCGACGCACCGGAGAAGCTGAAGGCCAAGGTCGGCCCCGCGGCATACATGGTCTCGGGCACCCGCAACCTGCGCGGGCCGCAGTTCAAGGTCCGCGTCAAGGTCGACGACAACGAGGAGTTCACCCGCCGCACCCGCACCGTGGTGGTGGGCAACGTCGGCAAGCTCCTCGGCGGCCTGGTCCTGCTGCCGGACGCCGAGGCCGACGACGGCCACCTCGACGTGGTCATCCTGTCGCCCAAGGGGATCGTCGGGTGGGCGGCCGTGGCCGGGCGGGTCCTCACCCAGCGCCGCAAGGGCCACGAGCGCGTCGACCACCACACCTGCCGCGAGATCCGCGTGCGCGCGGACCGGCCCCAGGAGGCCCAGGTCGACGGCGACACCATCGGCAAGGTCCGCGCCATCTTTGCCGAGGTCGTGCCCGGCGCCCTGGTCGTCCGGGTCGGTTCGGCGGACTGATGCCGACCGCCACCGGGGCCCCCGCCTCCGCCGGCCGCTCACGGGCGGTGCGCCTCGGCCGGGGCGCGCTGGCGATGGTCCTGTTCGCGGTGCCCTTCGTGCTGCTCGGGTATGCCGTGCGGCAGAAGTTCGACCCCCTGGTGCACCTCGACAACGCGATCGCCGACCGCGCGACCGACGCGACCCGGGCCGCTGGTGCCGGCAGTGCCCTGGTCGTCCTCCAGACCGTGAGCCAGCCGTGGGTCCTCTACATCGTGGCGACGCTGGTCTGCCTCTGGGCGTGGCTGGCCCGGCAGCTGCGCAACCGCGCGCTGTGGGCGTTCGTCACGATGATGGTGGGCTGGAACCTCGCCCTCGACGCCAAGCTCGTCGTGCAACGGGCGCGGCCGGTCGTCGACGACCCGATCTCGCACGCCCCCGGGTACTCGTTCCCCTCGGGACACGCCGCCAACGTCGCGATCATCGCGACCGCCATGGTGTTCCTGCTGTGGCCGCTGCTGTCGGAGGCGGGGCGGCGGGTCCTGACCACGGTGGCCGTCGTCGTGGTGCTGGTGGTCGGGCTGGACCGCATCTTCCTCGGGGTCCACTTCGCCTCGGACGTGGTCGCCGGGTGGATTCTGGGCGTGGGCACTACCTTCTCCTCATGGCTCGGATTTCTCGGCAGGACCTCACCCAGCTCGTCACCCGGGCCGTCGCACCCGGCGTAGTCGTCTGGGCGGCGATCGTCGGCTTCGGCCTGCTGATCACCGGCCCGCTGACCGGGCTGTCGAAGAGCGAGGAGTCGGTCAACAAGACCCTCGCCTCGGACCGCACGCCGACGTGGAACACCATCACGATGTTCTGGTCCCACATCGGGAACACCGAGTACGTCATCGCGGTGTGCATCCTCGTGTCGCTGATCCTGCTGTGGCGCACCAAGGACCTGCTGTTCAGCCTCGTCCCGGTCATCGCGATCTCGTTGCAGGCCACCATCTTCGTGCTCGCGACCCTGGTCATCGGCCGGCCCCGGCCCAAGGTCAGCCACCTCGACCCGGCACCCCCGACGTCGAGCTACCCGAGCGGCCACGTGGGCGCCTCGACCGCGCTGTACCTCACCTTCGCGCTGCTGGCGCAGCGCATCGAGCGTACCTGGCTGCGGGTGCTGACCACGGTCGTGTGCCTGCTGCTGCCGCTGCTGGTCACCTACGCCCGCCTCTACCGCGGCATGCACCACGTCACCGACGTCAGCGTCGGCATGCTCAACGGCATCGTCTGCGCCCTCCTCGCGTACGCCTGGTACCGCCACCGAGCCCGGGAGCGTGACGGCGCCGGCGCGCGGGTGCGCGACGCCGCCCGCTCCGTGACCTCCTGACGGAGCCGCTCCACGGCCTCCTGACCGCCCCCTCTCCCTCCTGCGCGTCTGGGGGCGCGGTGCCAGAATCGACAGCGTGCCGCAAGCCACGCCGCCCCGCCCACAGACGATCTCCTACCCGGCCACGGAACGGGTGACGAGCCGCAGCCCGCTGGAGCCCGTCGACCCGCATGTCATCGTCCTGTTCGGGGCGACCGGCGACCTGGCGCGGCGCAAGCTGCTGCCGGGCCTGGCCTACCTCGTCACGAGCGACCTCGCTCCCGACATCCGCGTCGTCGGCACCTCCCTGGAGGACTTCGACGACGCGAGCTTCCGCGCCTTCGCCCGGCAGGCGATCGACGAGTTCGGCTCGCACAAGCTGTCGGCGGAGCAGTGGGACGCGTTCGACGACCGCCTCGTCTACGTGCCGCAGGGCGCGGGCCCGGACCGGCTGGCGCAGGCGGTGAAGGAGGCCGAGCAGCAGCTCGGCCCGCAGACGCTGCGGCTGCACTACCTGTCGGTGCCGCCCAAGGCCGCGGTCGCCGTGCTGCAGATGCTGCGGGAGGCCGACCTCGTCGACCGCGCCCGCGTCGTCATGGAGAAGCCGTTCGGCACCGACCTCGCCAGCGCGATCGCGCTCAACAACACCGTGCACGAGACCTTCGCCGAGGAGCAGGTCTTCCGGATCGACCACTTCCTGGGCAAGGAGGCCGCGCAGAACATCCTGGCGTTCCGCTTTGCGAACGGCCTGTTCGAGCCGATCTGGAACCGCAACTTCATCGACCACGTGCAGATCGACATCCCCGAGACCCTCGGGCTCGACCAGCGGGCCGGCTTCTACGAGTCGACGGGCGCCTACAAGGACATGGTCGTCACCCACCTGTTCCAGGTGATGGCGTTCGTCGCGATGGAGCCGCCGACCGCCCTCGAGCCGCGGGCGATCTCGGAGGAGAAGAACAAGGTCTTCCGGTCCCTGCTGCCGATCGACCCCGACCAGGTCGTGCGCGGCCAGTTCGCCGGGTACACCAGCCTCGACGGGGTGGCCCCGGACTCCGACACCGAGACGTTCATCGCGCTCAAGGTCGGCCTCGACAACTGGCGCTGGGCCGGTGTGCCGTTCTACCTGCGCACCGGCAAGCGGATGGCCGAGGGCGCCCGGATCATCTCGATCGCGTTCCGCGAGGCGCCGCGGTCGATGTTCCCGCACAACTCCGGGGTCGGCTCGGCCGGGCCGGACCACCTCACCTTCGACCTGGCCGACGAGTCCAAGGTGTCGCTGTCGTTCTACGGCAAGCGTCCCGGCCCCGGCATGCGGCTGGAGAAGCTGTCGATGCAGTTCTCCACCGAGGAGACCGACCGTGCGGCCGACGTGCTCGAGGCGTACGAACGGCTCATGCTCGACGCGATGCGCGGTGACCACACCCTGTTCACGACCGCCGAGGGCATCGAGTCGCTGTGGGAGCGGTCGCAGCCGCTGCTCGACGACCCGCCGGAGTCCAAGCCGTACCCGGTCGACTCGTGGGGTCCCAACGCCATCCACCAGCTCATCGCGCCGCACGCGTGGCGGCTTCCCTTCGAGCGCGCCTGGCGCCAGAAGAAGTAGCCGGGAAGTCGGGGTCACGCGTCGCCGGTGCGCAGGGACCGGAGCCAGGCGCGGGCGCTGCCGAACGCCTCGTCGGTCGTCTGCGGGCTGACCTGCACCGCAGTGCCGTGCGCCGCCGGGTAGCTGCCGAGGAACCGCACCTCCGCGCAGACCCGCTTGAGCCCGAGCAGGGCCTCGCCGACCCGCTCGTCGAGCACGTGTCCCTCGATGTCGATCGAGAAGCAGTACGAGCCCATCGACGCCTTGGTCGGCCGCGACTCCAGCCGCGACATGTTGATCCCGCGCACGGCGAACTGCTCGAGCAGCTCGAGCAGGCCACCCGCGTGGTCCTCGCGCTGGAACAGCACGAGGGTCGTCTTGTCGGCGCCGGTGCGCTCGGGCAACCGCCCCGGACGCGCCACCATGACGAACCGCGTCACCGCCGCGGCGTTGTCGCCGATCCCCTCCGCGAGCACCTCCAGGCCGTGGTTGCTCGCCGCCACGGGGGCACAGACCGCCGCGTCGTATGCCGGCCGCTCGCCGGCGGTGGGGCCGTGGTCCGTGTCCGAGTCCGGACCGCCGTCCCGAAGGCCGACCCTGCTACCCCGTCCGCCGTCCCGGTCGCCGTGCAGCGCCAGGCCCTCCGCGGCGGAGGCGGTCGAGAGCGTCGGCACGTACGCGGCATCCGGCAGGTGCTCGCCCATCCAGCCGCGGACCTGCGCCCACGCGTGGCTGTGGGTGCCGACGGCGCGCACCGCCGAGAGCGGCGTGCCCGGTCGGGCGGCCAGCACGAACGTGATCGGCACGAGCACCTCGGCGGTGACGACGAGCGGGTCGCCACTTGCCAGGGCGTCGAGGGTCGCGCTGACCCCGCCCTCGACGGAGTTCTCGATCGGCACCATTGCCCCGTCCACCTCGCCGGAGCGCAGCAGGGCGAGTGCCTGGTCCACCGACCCGCAGGGCCGGTGCGTGGCCCCCTGCGACGGCCCCCACGCGGCCAGGGCCATCTGGGTGAACGTGCCCTCGGGGCCGAGGTACGCGTACGTCGTCATGGGGCGACCCTCTCGGATCCGGTGGGGTGGCCGTCGGGCGTGGCCACCTCGCGGACGGTGCGGCGGACACCGGCCAGCGTAGGGGCGCCACCCGGATAGGGTCGACGCGCCATGGACCTCGACCTCGCCACCATCGCCATCGTCTTCGCCGCCATCTTCGTCGTGGAGCTGCCGGACAAGACGTTCATCGCCACGCTCGTGCTCGCGACTCGGTTCCGCCCGCTGTTCGTGTGGATCGGGGTGTCGCTGGCCTTCCTCGTGCAGACCCTGGTGGCCGTCGTCATCGGCGGGCTGCTCGCGAACCTCCCCAAGCGGCCGGTCGAGGTCTTCGCGGCCCTGATGTTCCTCGCCGGTGGCGTGATCCTGCTGCGCGGCGCGAAGAAGGCCGACGAGGAGGAGAAGGAGACCGAGGAGGAGTTCGCGCACAAGGGCGCCGCGACGGCCGTCGGGCTCAAGGCGATCGCGGTCTCGTTCTCGGTGCTGTTCCTCGCCGAGTGGGGCGACCTGTCCCAGCTCCTCACCGCGAACATGGTGCTGCGGTTCCACCAGCCGCTGTCGGTCTTCCTCGGCGCGTTCCTCGCCCTGGCCACGGTGTCCGCGCTCGGTGCCGTGATCGGCCGGGCGCTGCTGGCGCGGGTCCACCTGACGACGATCCGCCGGGTGGGCGGTGTCGTCTGCCTCCTGCTCGCAGCCCTGACCACGCTGGAGATCCTCGGCGTCGTGTCCGCCCCGCACGCCTGACGGGCCCGCTCGGCCGCGCCGCGGCATACCCGCTCGTCTGCGCACGCACGAGCGTCCCTGCCACCGGGGCACACCCGCTCGTCTGCGCACGCACGAGCGTCCCTGCCACCGGGGCACACCCGCTCGTCTGTGCACACATGGGCGTGGCAGTGCGCGCGGAGCGGATCAGAGCGCAGTGACACGCTGGTCTGTGCGCAGACGAGCGTGTCTCAGGTGCGGGCGGTGAGGACCTCGTGCTCGCTGACGTCGGCCCCGCGGCCCGGGTCGCCCTCGTCGCCGCCGGTCGTCCCCGGCTCGCGCAGGTGCAGCGCCCACCACAGCAGGCCCAGCGCCATGAGCGAGCCGAAGGTGTCGGCGTTCTGCAGGACCCGGCCGATCCAGCGCGGCCAGTCGGGGTGGTTGAGCCACGAGATGCCCCACCACGGCATCCGGCACAGGAAGAACCCGGTGATCGCACCGGCGGCCCAGATCCGGCGGCGGTCGCGCAGCGGGTTCGCCCCGAGCACGGCGAAGACGACGACCACCATCCAGTGCAGGTGGTGGATCCACGCGACGGGCGACAGCAGCACGGCCATCAGGCCGACGGCCGCGACCTCGCTGATCGAGTCCCCGGCCCGGTAGGCGCGACGGGCCAGCCGGTAGCCGATGGTCCCCACGACGGCGACGAGGACGAGCCACAGCACGTTGCCGGCGAGGCCCTCCGGGCCCACCCGCAGCAGGAAGCCCCGGATCGACTGGTTCGACGTGCCGGCGTTGGGGCCCAGCCGGGTCGGGTCCTGCAGCGCCCCGCCCCAGAAGGCGAACGACGCCTCGGGCAGCAGCACCCACGACCCCAGGGTCACGACGACCGCGGTGACGACCGCGGTGATCGCCTCGCGCCAGCGCCGGTTGACCAGGTAGTGCACGACGAAGACGCCGGGGGTGAGCTTGATCGACATCGCGAGGCCGACGAGCACGCCCGGCGGGACCCGTCGCAGCACCCCCGGCCGCGGCTGGCGCAGGTCCATCAGGCAGGCCAGCACCATGAACGCGTTGACCTGCCCGAACCGGATGCCGTCGGACACCGGGTGCAGCCAGATCATCGGGGCGGTGAGCAGCGCCAGGGCGATCGGCATCCACGGACCCGTGCGGTGCAGCAGGCGCCACCCGGCATACCAGACGATCGCGGTGGTGGCGGCCACCTGCGCGAGGGTCCACAGCCAGCCCACCGCGCCGAACGGGATGAAGGCCAGCGGGATCGCGAGCACCGCCGCGAACGGCGGGTAGGTGAAGGGCAGCAGCTGCGGCGACTCGGTCATCGCCGAGTAGACCGGCCGGCCGGTGAGGATGGAGACGCCCGCCTCGCGGTAGACCTCGACGTCGACCTGCCACTGGTCGACCGGCCAGTACACGAGGTAGCGCAGGACCGGGATGGACGCCGCGAGGAGCACCAGCACGACGGCCAGCGCCCACCGGGCTCGGGCGGGCCAGGCGGCGATGCGGCGCAGGGGAGTCACACCCGCATTCTGTCGTGTGACCGGACCCGTAGCCTGTACGGGTGACCCGCCGCGCCCTGACCCTGCTCGCCGGCCTCTTCACGGTGCTCGTCGTGGGCGCGGGCACGGCGTCGGCCGCGAGCGCCGCACCAGCCGCCGCACCGGCGGCGCCGGCCACCTCACCCTCCGCCTCACCGGCAGCCACGCCCTCCGCCGACAGCACCCCCACCGGCCCGGTCATCCTCGTCGGCACGGGCGGCCTGACCTGGACCGACGTCGACCAGCAGAACACCCCGGCCCTGTGGTCGATGCTCCGCGACGGCTCGACGGCCGCCCTGTCGGTGCGCTCGGTCTTCACCAACACGTGCCCGGTCGACGGCTGGCTCAGCCTCTCCGCCGGCAACCGCGCCGCCGCACCCGGGCCCAAGGGCGCCGACCGCGGCACCTCCGACCCGTGCCCGGCGATCCCGGAGGTCGACAGCGGTGTCGTCCCGGGCTGGGACTCGTACGTGCGAGAAGCGGACGCCCGCAAGTTCGACAGCACCCTGGGGACCCTGGGCGAGACGCTCGCCACGAGCGGCCAGTGCGTCCAGGCGATCGGGCCGGGCGCCGGGGTCGGCGCCGCCTACACGTCCGGATCCGTGCCCCGGTATGCCGCGTACGACGCCGGGCAGCTCACCGGCCTGCTCTCCCGCTGCCGGGTGACCCTCGTCGACGTCGGCGCGGTCCGGGACCCCGCCGAGCTGCCGAAGGGCGAGTCGCCGGGCACGCCGGGGAACCGGGCCCAGCAGGCGAAGGCGGTCGACGACCGGATCAGCCAGGTGCTCAAGGCGGCCCCGAACGGCTCCGACGTCATCGTGGCGAGCCTGTCCGACGCCGGGTCGCAGGAACGGCTGCGGCTCGTCGCAGCCAAGGGCCCGCACTACGGCTCGGGCACCCTGTACTCGCCGTCGACGCGCCAGAACGGCCTGGTCCAGTCGGCCGACCTCACCGTGACCCTGCTCTCCGCAGCGGGGGTGGACACCCCCAGCGGGCTCGGCGGCAAGGCCCTGAGCCGTGGCGAGGAGGGGTCGAACTCCGAGTCCGCCGCCCGCGACCGGCTGCGGCACCTCGTCGACTTCGACGCCGCGAGCCACGAGGTGCATTCGCTCGTGCCGCCGTTCTTCAACGCGGTCGTCTACACCCAGATCGCGATCTACCTGCTCGCAGCGATCGTCTGGCGGCGGGACTTCGGGGCCATCGGGCTGCGACTGAAGCTGCTGCGGATCACCCGTCGCGTGGCCGTCGTGGCCGCGGCGGTCCCGGCCTCGACCTTCCTGGCCAACCTCGTCCCGTGGTGGCGCTTCCCGGTGCCGATGGTCGGGGTGGTGGCGGCCGTCGGCGTCTTCACGGCCGCCATCTCAGCCGTCGCCCTGCTCGGTCCCTGGTCGCGTCGGCTCACCGGGCCGCTCTCCGTCGTGACGCTGGCGACGATGCTCGTGCTCGGGATCGACGTCATGACCGGGTCGAGGCTGCAGAACTCCTCGCTGATGGGCCTGCAGCCCGTGGTCGGCGGCCGCTTCTACGGCATGGGGAACGTGACGTTCGCGCTCTTCGCGACGGCCGCGCTCCTTCTCGCCACCGCAGCCTCCAGCTCGCTGGTCCGCCGCGGCCACACCAGGCTCGCCGCTGTCGCGGCGGCCGCGATCGGCCTCGTCGCCGTGGTCGTCGACGGGCTGCCCGCCTGGGGCGCCGACGGCGGCGGCCCGCCCGCCCTGCTGCCCGGGCTCGCCTACCTCGTCCTGGCCATCCTGGGGATCCGGATGACGTGGCGCCGGGCACTGCTCGTCGGCGGCGTGACCGTCGGGCTCTTCCTGCTCGTCGCCTTCCTCGACTCGCTGAGGCCCGCTGACAAGCAGTCGCACCTCGGCCAGTTCTTCGAGGCGCTGGGCAACGGCACCGCCGGCGACATCGTGATGCGCAAGCTCGACCAGAACATCGGCATCCTCTTCGGCAACTACCGGCTCGCCCTGCTCGTGCCCATCGCGCTGGTCTTCGTCATCTACATCCTCGCCCGCCCGACCTCGTGGGGGTCCCGGGCCCTGCAGCGCTCCTACGACGCGCTGCCGACGCTGCGGCCGGGCCTGATCGCGCTGCTCGTGACGCTCACGATCGGGTTCGCCATCAACGACTCCGGAGTCGCGATCCCGGCCAACGGCGCGATCATCGCGGTGCCGCTCATCATCGCCGTGGCGGTGCGGACGCTGGAGGACGAGGCGCGCTCGACCGCGACGACCCGCTCCATGCGGCGCGTGTGAGCCACGCCCACACGAGCAGCACGGCATACGGCACGGGCACCCGGCGCACCCACAGCGTCACGCGCTGGACCGTCGCGGTCATTCCCTCGACCCGCCCTGGCACGTAGGCGAGGGTCGCCGCGAGCAGGTGCACGAGCAGCGCCCGGTCGAGGACGCTCGCTCCGAGCAGCGGCAGGGTCGCCCACGTGAGCAGCAGGTACCAGGGCAGCGAGTAGGCGGCGGAGAGGGCGTATGCCGTCGACAGGACGAACGTCCAGCGCGTCGCCGTGCCCAGCACCGTGGCGGGAGCCAGCCCACGGGTGAGCCGACCGAGGACGACGACGAGGAGCAGCGCCACGACGACGGACAGGACCGTCACGAGGGTGCGTGCCGCCGACCCGCCCAGGGGGCCGTCGACGAGCTGGTAGACCAGCCGCCACGGGGTCGCCAGCGAGATCGAGCGCCGGGCCCGTTCGAGCTGGTCGAAGACGTGCGGCCCGGCCCACCAGTGCAGCGGCACCGCGGTGACGAGGACGCCCCCGGCGAACCGCGCCGAGCGCGACCCCCAGCCGCGGCGTTCGTGCACCCACCACGCGACCAGCACGCCGACGACCACGACGGCGGCCGTCACCTTGGTCGACACGGCGATGCCGGCGAAGAGCCCGGCCACCACGGCGCTGCGGGGCGCCGCCCACAGCGTCAGGACGACGAGGGCCGCTGCGACGACGTCGACGTGCGCCCCGAACACCGCGAGCCCGAGCACCAGCGGGTTGGCGAGCCACAGGGCGAGCACCCGTGGGCGGCTCGCCCCGGACTGCTCGAGCAGCGCAGCGACGGCGAGGAAGGCCAGGAGGCAGAGGGCCTGCCACCAGCCGACCGTGGCCCGCAGGTGCGGGCCACCCGCCCAGGAGGCGGCCTCCTGGAGCAGGGTCGCGAAGGGGCCGTAGATGCTCGGCGTGCCGTCCCACGGGGGTCGGACGGCCGAGATGACCGGGTCGTGTCCGGGCCAGGCGTTGGGCGGCGTGAGGTACGGGTCGCCGCCGAGGACGGCGATCCGGCCGTAGGCCGCGTAGTTCGTGTGGTCGGCCGACCCGAACGCGGTGACCCAGCCCGTGCCGACCGCGAGGACCGGCAGCGCGAGCACCCAGGTCCACGGCCCGCGCGTCGGCAGCCCCCAGCGCAGGTGCAGGTGCACGCCGAGCGTCCCGAGGACGTATGCCGTCCACAGCAGGACCGTGACGAGCCAGGGCCCGGGGGCCCACGGCAGCTCGTGGCCGCCCGGGCCGAGCGGGGGCTTCGCCGCGCTGGGACCGGCGATGCCGACGAGCAGGAGCAGCAGGACCGCCGACAGGAGCAGGCCGGCCGCGAGCGCCCGCCTGGGCGTCCACGGGACGTCCGCGTCCGCGGGGGAGCCCTCGCCCCGCCGGAGCCGTGCCGCCACGGGAGGTACGGCCCTACCGGAACCGGCGCCGCGCCCGGCGCCGGGCGAGGGCCAGTCCCACGTCGCGGTACTGCGCGGCACGGTGCAGCTGGGAGCGCAGGTCCGTGCCGGTGACGCGGTGGTGCAGCTCGCACGGCACCTCGCGCACCTGCATGCCGGCGAGCAGGACGTCGACGGTGAGGCCGACCTCCACGCCCCACCCGCGGGCGAGCGGGCTGGCCGCGTCGAACGCGGCCCGCGTCAGGCACCGCATGCCCGACAGCGGCTGCGCCGCCACGAACCCGGTGAGCTCCTCGATCCCGCCGCGGGCGAGGCGCACGACGAAGCCGCGGCCGCCGCCGGGGGTCCGCTGCGGGGGCAGGGTCGCGATGGTCATGTCGACCGCACCCTCGAGCACGGGGGTGACCAGCACCCCGAGGTTCGCGGCGGAGTCCTCGAGGTCGGCGTCGACGAAGAGCAGCGGCCGCCGCTCGTCCGACCCGCCGACGCGTCCCTCGACCGCCTCGTGCCGGGCGACCCACCCGGCGCCGGTCGTCATCGCGGCCGCCTTCCCCCGGTTGCGGGCGTGGCGCACGACCTCGGCCCCGGCCTCCCGCGCCACCTCGGCCGTCGCGTCCGAGCTGCCGTCGTCGACGACCACGACGAGGTCCACGCCCGGCAGGGCCCGGACCGCCCGCACGGTGGCGGCCACGCGGTCGGCCTCGTCCTTGGCCGGGATGACGGCGGCGACGCCGGCGGAGGGGGAGGTCATGTCAGCGCAGGGTGACCTGGCGGCTCAGCAGCCCGGACCGGGCCCGGCGCTCCTCGGGGGTGAGGGGCGTGTCGGAGCCGAGCACCGCGGCATACCGCTCCATGAACCGGGCGAGCTCGTCCTCGTAGTCCGCGGCCTCCTTGTCGGGGTCGAGGTCCCAGACGGGCACGAGTAGGCCGCAGGCGCGGAACGCGCCCAGCAGCCGGGTGCCGGCGCCGACGGCGTCGTCGCCGGCGGCGCGCAGCCGCGCGAGGGCGTCGGTCGCGACGTCCTCGTCGTCGGGCAGGACGAGGCGGATGTGGGTGCGCTCCCCGATCCGGCACCAGTAGGCCGAGGGGGTGCCGGCCATGCGCACCGTGGGGATGACGGACTCGTTGGCGCGGTCGAGCGACTCCTGCGCGGCCTCGTCGAGCTCGCTGTCGCCGACCCAGAACTCGAAGCCGTCGTGGACCGTCACCTCCAGCTCGGCGGTGGTGTCGAGCAGGTCCTGCAGGCGCGGCGAGTCGGCCGTGGAGCCGGGCGTGTGCACCACGGGGACCCCCTGCTCGGCCTCGGCGGCGGCGAGCAGGGAGGTCGCCAGGTCGCGGGAGGCGTCGCCGGAGACCGAACCGGACTGGGTGCTGAACAGCACGGCGCCGTCGGCCCGGTGCAGGCCCGGCCACGCCATCGGCAGCACCGTCGCCACGGTGACCTCCTCGGGCGCGCCCTCGGGCGCCTTGCCCTTCGCGAACCGGACCGTCGCGGTCGCCGCCGGCAGGATCTCGCGCATGGCCACCCAGTCGGTCTCGTTCGGCAGCCCCTCGAAGGGACGCGCGACGAACGGGGCGGGCTCGACGCGAGCGGGACGCGAGCCGGTGTCTGCGCCCTTGCGGCGCCGTGATGCCTTACCCATGCCGCAAACCCTAGGGGGTCGGGCCGGGTTGCCGCGGCGGGCGTGCGGGACGCGCTGGGTCGGCAGGCGTCAGTGGCTGCGGCGCCGGGACGGGCCGCCGAGCGAGGCCCAGACGGTCGAGCCCGTGCGGTCCTCGGTCACGCCCCACTCGTGCGCGAGGCTGCGCACGATCCGCAGCCCGCGGCCCGACGGCGCCCACACGGTGCGCGGCGCCGGTCGCGGGGTGGTGTCGCTGCCGCCGTCGGTCACCTCGACCTCGACGACGCCGGCCTTGACCTTCCAGTGCACGCGCAGCATCCCGTCGGAGAGGGGTCGGGCGTGCCGGATGGCATTGGACACCAGCTCGGAGGCGACGATCTCGGCCTCGTCGACGACGGTGGCGGAGACGTCGCGGCCCTCGAGGTCCTCGACGACCGCGCGGCGCACCTGGGCGACGGAGGCGGCGCGCCAGGGCACGCGGATGGTGCGCGACGCGTCGCGGACGGGGGCCGCGGTGGCCGTCCGGAGGCGCCGGTTCGACTGGGGTGCTGCTGTCATGCCGTGCTCTGTCCGTTCTTGGGGAACGCGACGGAGGTTACCTGCTGGCGTGCACAGCGTCGAGGACCGCGCTCGGGCGGTTGGTGATGATCGCGTCCACACCGAGGTCGATGCACAGCTGGACGTCCTGCGGCTCGTCCACGGTCCACACGTACACCTCGTGGCCGCGGCGGTGCTGTCGCCCCACGGTCTCGGGGTACTTCCGGACGATCTTGAGGTCGAGCCCGACGGTGTGGACGCCCCTCGGCAGGGAGCCGTCGCGGAACCGCAGCGGCACCGAGTCCTCGACGAGGTAGACCGACGCGACGTCGGGGCACAGCTGGCGCATCCGCTGGACCGCCATCTGGGAGAACGACATCACGCGCACCCAGTGGTGGCCGGGACGCTGCGGTCCGTCGAGCCCGAACTCGGCCAGCACCTTCGCCAGCTGCCGCTCCACCAGGCCGGCGTACCTCGTCGGGTGCTTGGTCTCGATCGCCAGACCGATGGGGCGCTCGCTCTGGGTCACCGTCGTCAGCAGGGCGCGCAGGGTGAGCAGCTGGTTGCGGTTGCGGTCGGGCACCTCGTCCTCGCCGCCGTGCTGGGCCTTCCAGGAGCCCCAGTCCAGGCCCTCGAGCTCGGCCAGCTCCAGGGTGGACACGATGCCGCGCCCGTTGCTGGTGCGGTTGACCCTGCGGTCGTGCACGCACACGAGGTGGGAGTCCGCGGTCAGCCGGACGTCGCACTCGAGCGCGTCGGCGCCCTCGTCGATCGCCCGTGTGTACGCCTTGAGCGTGTGCTCCGGCTCGGCCGAGCTGCTGCCGCGGTGGGCGACGACGAGGGGGGTGCGGGTGCGGGCGCGGTCGCCGGGGGGCTGCGCGGGGACGACGGCGTCGGGCACGCAACCATGCTTCCACACGGCGGCTGGCACAGTGGGCCCACCGGGTCGTGGCGCCGAGGTGGCGCCGTGGCGCTCACACGTGCGGGAGGTGCGGCGTTCGATGGGTGTGACCCTGCCTCCCTTCCAGCACCTCGTCGACGCGCACTGGCGTGACGTCGCGCGGCTGGCGCACGCGCTCGCCGGACCCGTGGACGGCGACGACGTGGCGCAGCAGGCGTGGACCCAGGCGCTCGCGGCATACCCGCGGCTGCGCTCGACCACCAACCTGCGCGGGTGGCTGCTCACGATCACGCACCGGTGTGCCATGGACGCGCACCGCCACCGGGCCCGCCGCGCGGTGCCCCACGACGACCCCGGGCGGTTGGGCGAGGTGCCCACCGCTGCCGCCGCGGACGCGGCGCTGCCCGACACCGACCTGTGGCACCGCGTCGGCGCGCTGCCCGAGCGCCAGCGCGAGGCGGTGGTGCTCAAGTACGTCGCCGACCTCGACCACCCGACCATCGCCGCCGCCCTCGGCTGCTCGCCAGCCATGAGCCGGCGGCTCGTGAGCGACGCGCTCGCCACCCTGCGCAAGGACCTGCCATGACCGACCCCACCCTGAGGGACCTCACCCGCCTGCTCACCGAGTTCCGGCCCGACGTGCGGCCGCCGCGGCTCGCGCCCACCGACGTCTCCTACGTCGTCGAGGACACCGCCGTCGGCCGGATGCTGTTGGCGCGCAACGACTCCGGCGCCCTCCTGGCCTCGTCGTTCGTGCCCGACGCAGTGACCGAGGACCGCGTGCTGACGCGGATCAGCGCGCGGGTGTCGCCGCGGATCCTGCGCCAGCCGCGCGAGCTGGACGAGGCCCGCCGCGAGCTCGAGGAGTTCCTCGCCGGGCGGCGGCACGCGTTCTCGCTGCGCACCGACCTGGCGCTGGCGTCGGACTTCCAGCGGGTGGTGCTGCCCCGGCTCGCGCAGAGCGTCGGCTACGGCCACCGCGCGACCTACGGCGAGCTCGCCCGGGCGGTCGAGCGGCCCAGCGCAGCACGGGCCGTGGGCGCCGCGCTCGGCTCGAACCCCCTGTGCGTGGTCCTGCCGTGCCACCGCGTCGTGGCGTCCTCCGGAGCCCTGACGGGGTATGCCGGTGGGCTGGCGGCCAAGCGCTACCTCCTCGACCTCGAGGCCGAACACGCCACCGACCCCGCCTGACCGGTCAGCCTCGTCGCAAGACAACGGTTGCGCGGCTTCCCGCGGGCCGACATCCCGAGTCTTGCCGGGCAACCGTTGTCTTGCGGGTTCGGGGGGAAGGTCCGGGTCGAGGGTGGTTCAGCCGCGCGGGCCGGCCGGGCCGCCGAGGGTGTCGAGCTTGGCGGTGAGGGCGTCGACGGCCCGGCGCAGGTCCGCGACCGTCGCGTCCCGGGCCTCGGGCACGAGCTGGAGCGTCAGCGTCCCGCCGGGCTCCATCGAGGCCGACCGCACCTCGTGCAGCCCGTCGGCTCCCTGCTGCTGCAGCGCGTTGAGCAGCTCGGCCTCGGTCATGCCGAGCCGGCGCAGTGCGCGGTGGTCGGCCACGCCCTCCGCGACGACCACCGTCGGACGGCCGCCGACCAGCCAGGACACACGGGGGCTCACCATGGCCCAGCGGTCCAGCAGCGTGTTGACCACCACGAGCACCACGGCCCCGAGCACGCCGCCCGTCACCGAGTTGTCGTTGCCGATGATCGCGTTCTGCACGACGTTCGAGAGCAGCAGGACGACCACGAGGTCGAGGGAGTTCATCTGCGCCATGAGCCGCTTGCCCGCCACCCGGATGATGAGCAGGATCGCGACGTAGACCAGGACGGTGCGGGCCACCTTCTCCCACGGCGGGATCCCGAACGCGAACATGTCGGTGCCCGCGCCGGCGTGGACGGCGGCCAGGTCGGCATACGCACCGGTGAGGGTGGTGACGAGCTGCGGCACGGGGACTCCTGGGGTCTCCGGGGAACGGATGCCTCAGGTCACCACGCCGGCGCGACGTTCGCGGGGAGCCTCGCCGTGGGACTGGTGCGGGCACAATGGCGCGACACGGCGCGAGAGGGGACGGCAGTGCGGGAGCAGCCGGAGAACGACGAGTGGGAGTTCCGCGGGACCGTCTGGTACTGGCGGGGGCCGTCGCCGTACCACTTCGTGACGGTGCCCGAGGGGGTCGCCGGTGAGCTGCACGAGTGGTCGTTCGTGAGCTACGGCTGGGGAATGATCCCGGTGACCGCGAGCATCGGCGGGACGACCTGGCCGACGTCGCTGTTCCCCAAGGACGGCGGGTACGTCCTGCCGCTGCGCGACCACGTGCGCCGGGCGGAGGACCTCGAGGTGGACGACGAGGCCTCGGTGCTGCTGCGCATCCGGGAGTCCTGACGTGGCGCACGGCAGGCCGTCGCCCCGGGTGCTCACCGGCGAGCAGGCCCGGCGCATCGCCGTACGCGCGCAGCTCCTCGCCGAACCCCGGCCGACCGACCTGCTCGACGTGGTGCGGCACCTCACCGTGGTCCAGGTCGACCTGACGGCGGCGGTGGCACCGAGCGCCGACCTCGTCTGCTGGAGCCGGGTGGGTGGGGCGTTCCACCCCGACGACCTCGACGACCTGCTCGACGCCCACGAGGTCATCGAGGTCGACGGCATGCTGCGGCCGGCGGAGGACCTCGCCCTCTTCCGCGCGGAGACGGCGCAGTGGCCGGGGGCGGAGCCGCTCACCGAGTGGCAGGTCCGGCTCCAGGAGTGGGTCGAGGACAACGACGGCTGCCGGCTCGACATCCTCGACGTGCTGCGATCAGGCGGGCCCACTGCCGTCCGGCACCTGCCCGACACCTGCGTGCGGCCCTGGCGGTCGAGCGGGTGGAACAACAACCGCAACGTGACGATGCTCGTCAGCCTGATGGAGCGCCGCGGCGAGGTCGCGGTGTCGCACCGCGAGGGCCGCGAGCGGATGTGGGACCTCGCCGAGCGGGTCCACCCCGACGACGACCGGGTGGTCCCCCTCGACGAGGCGCTCGAGGAGCGGGCCCGCCGGCGGCTGGCCTCCCTGGGGCTCGCGCGCGCCCGCGTGGCCGAGGTGCCCGGCGAGACGTATGCCGTGGGGCCGGTCGGCGAGGAGGTCGCCGTCGAGGGGGTGCGGGGGACATGGCGTGCGGACCCGGACCTGCTGGACCGGGTGGACGAGCCGTTCGAGGGACGCACGGTGCTGCTCTCGCCGCTCGACCGGCTCGTGTTCGACCGCAGGCGGCTGGCCGAGCTGTTCGGGTGGGAGTACCAGCTGGAGATGTACAAGCCGGTGGCGAGGCGTCGCTGGGGCTACTGGGCGCTGCCGGTGCTCGACGGCGACCGGTTCGTCGGCAAGCTCGACTGCACGGCGGACGTCGAGCGCGGCGTGCTGAGGGTGGACGCCCTGCACCGCGACGTGACCTTCGACCCCGGGCTGGAGCAGCGGGTGGACCGCGAGGTCGAGGAGCTGGCCCGGTGGCTCGACCTCGAGGTGGCCGGGCCCGCGCGCTGATCCGTCTCGCCCTCCGGCGGTCCGCTCCGTCAGTCCGGTGCGGCCGCCCCTCGGTCCGGTGCGGCCGCCTGGAGCAGGCGCTCGGCCAGCGCGGCGGTCGCCGACCGCACCTCCTCGCCCCGGACGACCCGGTAGGGCACGGGCAGGTGCGCCAGGTCCGCGGCATACCCACCGGGGTTGCTCGTGCTCCCGACCAGGCGGCACCGCTGCTCGTCCACGGGCTCGACGCGCCCCATCGTGCGCGGCAGCCACCGCGCGGCGCGCTCGGCCGGGGCGTCGACGACGACCTCCACCTCGAACTCCCACCCGACGCCGAGGTGCTCCTCGAGGACGCTCACGGGGTCGAGGTCGGCCGGGGGCTCGAACGTCGTGTCGAGCTCCTCGACCCCCAGCACCCGGTCGACCCGGTAGGTGCGCGGTGCACCGGAGGTGACCGAGTGGCACAGCAGGTACCAGCGGCTGTGCCGCACGACGACGGCCCACGGCTCGACCTCGAGCGACAGGTCACGGCCCGACTCGGTGCGGTACGCCAGCTGCACGCGGCGGTGGTCGGCACACGCGCGCACGAGGGTCACCGTGGTCTCGGGCTGCGGCCTGGCGGCGCCGCGGTCCGGCGCCGGCGCGGTCGTAAGTCGCACCGCTTCCGCCTGTGCCGCAACGGATTCCGGCAGCGTGCGCAAGATCTTGGCGAGTGCGGCACCGACCGGGTCCGAGGGGTCGCCCGCGTCGTGGTGGCCGTCGAGCACCGCCATCACGAGGCCGAGCGTCTCGGCCGGGGTGAAGACCAGCGGCGCCGGCCGCAGCCCTCGCCCGGGCCGGTACCCGCCGGCCGGACCGCTCACCGAGGTGATGGGTATGCCGGCCTCGCGCAGCGTGGCGACGTAGCGCCGGGCCGCGCGCGGCGTCACCCCGAGGCGCTCGGCGATCCGCTCGGCCGTGATGCCCGGCGAGCTCTGCACGAGCTCGAGGGTGATGAGGGCACGGGCGGTGGGGCCGGCTTCGGGATCCACGCGACGAATTCTCGACGCGGACGCGAACCGTCCGCAATGGGTCCTAGCGTGTCCGCCATGACCGAGATCGTGCTCTTCCACCACATCCAGGGCCTCACCTCAGGCGTCGCCGCGTTCGCCGACGCGCTGCGCGAGGCGGGTCACACCGTCCGCACGCCGGACATGTTCGAGGGCCGTACCTTCGAGTCCATCGAGGCGGGGCAGGCGTACTGCCAGGAGGTCGGCTTCGAGGAGGTCCGCGAGCGCGGGGTGCGCGCCGTGCAGGACCTGCCCCACGAGCTGGTCTACGCAGGCTTCTCGCTCGGGTGCATGGCCGCCCAGAAGCTGGTGCAGGGGCGGCCCGGGGCGCTGGCCGGGCTCTTCTACCACGGCTTCGCCGACCCCTCCTGGTTCGGCGTCTGGCCCGAGGGGACGCCCGCGCAGATCCACGCCATGGACGCGGACCCGTTCTTCGTCGAGGAGGGCGACCTCGAGGCGGCGCGGCCGTTCGTGGACGCCCACGCTGAGGTCGAGCTGTTCCTGTACCCGGGCGACGGCCACCTCTTCGCCGACAACACCCTGGCCGACTACGACGCCGGTGCCACGAAGCTCGTGCTCGAGCGGTCGCTGGAGCTCCTCGCCCGGGTCGGCCGATGACCGAGGTCGCCCGGGCGTTCCGGGACGAGCAGCTGCTGGGGGCGACGTTCGAGCACGTCGACCTCACCGGCGCGCGGTTCGACCGGGTCGACCTCACCGGCGCGAGGCTGCAGATGGTCGACCTCGCCGACGCGGAGGTGCGGGACACCGCGTTCCGGAACGTCAGGATGCGCGGCGTGGAGCTGCAGGACGTCGAGATCAACGGCGAGCTCGAGAACGTCCGGGTCAACGGCGTCGACATCGGCCCGCTCGTCACGGCCGAGCTGGACCGCCGCCACCCCGAGCGGACCCGGCTGCGCCCCACCGACGCCGCCGGATACCGCGAGGCCTGGGCGCTGCTGGAGGACCTGTGGGCCGACACCGTCGACCGGGCCCGGCGCCTGGGGTCCGTCGACCCGGACCTGCTGCACGAGGGCGTCGACGGCGAGTGGTCGTTCGTCGAGACGCTGCGCCACCTGGCCTTCGCGACGAGCTCGTGGCTGCACCGGGCCATCCTCGGCAACCCCTCGCCGTGGGACCCGCTCGAGCTGCCCTGGGACACCATGCCCGACACCCCGGGCGTGCCGCGCGACCGTGAGGTCCGGCCGTCGCTCGACGAGGCGCTGGAGCTGCGCCTCACCCGCAGCCGCGAGGTCGCGGCACACCTCGCCACCCTCACCGACGAGCAGCTGGCCGGGCAGACCCCGGAGCTCACGGGCACGGGCTGGCCGCCGGCCGGGTCGCGGTTCCCCGTCACGCAGTGTCTCGACATCCTCATCAACGAGGAGTGGTGGCACCGCCAGTTCGCCGAGCGCGACCTCGCCGTGCTCGAAGCCCGGCAGGAGCAGACCCGCCAGGACGACACGAGCCCGGAGGAGACCCGATGACCGAATCCGTCGGCACCCCGCACGCCGACCCGGTGCCCGGGTCGGACGAGACGCCCTGGGAGCCACCCCTGGCCGGGACCGAGGCCGAGGCGCTGCTGGGGGCACTCGACCGGCTGAGGTGGACCTTCCGGTGGAAGGCCGACGAGCTCGACACCGCCGGGCTCGGCCAGCGGGTCGGGCGGTCGACGCTGACCATCGGCCGGCTGCTCAAGCACCTGGCCGTCGCGGAGGACCACGCGTTCCACACCAAGCTCGACGGGTCGCCCCTGCCGGCGGTGTGGGACGCCAACGGCTGGGACGACGACCCGGACTGGGAGATCACGTCGGCCGACCAGGACGAGCCGGAGCAGCTGTACGCGTACTGGGACGACGCCGTCGCCCGGTCGCGTGAGCGGGTCGGGGCGGCCCTCCGGCAGGGCGGCCCGGACCAGGAGGTGCACGCCGCGACCGGCACCGGGGTGCACGCCAACCTGCGCCGGCTGCTGTGCGACATGGTCGAGGAGTACGGCCGCCACACCGGCCACGCCGACCTCCTGCGCGAGGCGGTGGACGGACGGGTCGGGGAGGACCCGCCGCCCGGCTGGCGGCCCGTCAGCGGGCGGGGCCGACCACCCGGCTCATGACGCAGTTCCGCGTGCCCTTGGGCCGGTCGTAGGTGAAGCCGGCCCGCTCGAACAGCGCGCGGGTCCCGCTGTACAGCACGGAGACCTTCTTCCCCTGATTGGCGTGCGGGTACGCCTCCACGACCCCACCGCCCGCGGCGGCCACGAGGTCGAGCACGCCCTGGACGGCCACGGCCGAGACCCCGGAGCGCCGGTAGCGCTTGTCGACGAACAGGCACGTGATCCGGTAGTCGGGCTCGCGTCCGCCCGTCTCCTCGTACTCCTTGCGGTGGTAGATGTTCGGCAGCTCCGACGGCGGCCCGTACTGGCACCACGCCACCGCCTCGTCGCCGTCGAGCACGACGGCGGCGTGCGCGCGGCCGGTGCGCACCAGCCGCTCCTTGAGCGCACGGTTGCTGTCCGCGTCGTGGGTCTTCTCCGCGGCCATGGTGTGGAACCACGTGCACCAGCACCCGCCGAAGACCCCGTTGTGCCGCTCCATGAGCGCTGCGTATGCCGGCCAGGTCGCCGCGTCGAGGGGCCTCACCGTCAGTGCCCCCGGGTCGACGGCCGGCGCCTTCGTCGTCCGCGTCATGGGGTCACGGTAGGAGGGTTCGCGGACGTTCGGCGTCCTGGACGCCGACGAGTTCCGTCGGCCTCAGGGCGACGTCAGCCGCCGGCGCTCGACCACGCTGGTACCCGTCACGACGCTCATCGGCGGCACGTCCTTCGCCACCACCGCGCCCGCACCGACGACCGAGCCGCGGCCGATGGTCACGCCCGGGCAGATGGTCGCGGCCGCGCCGATCCACACGTCGTCCTCGATCGTGATCGGCGCGGAGGTGATGAAGTCGAACCGCTCCGCCGGCTCGACCGGGTGGCCGGCCGTGGTCAGGGTGACGCGCGGGCCGATGAGGACGCGGTCGCCGATCGTGATGCCGCCGAGGTCCAGGAAGTAGCAGCCCTGGTTGATGAAGACGCGCTCACCGAAGGAGGCACCGAGCCCGTGGTCGCAGTGGAACGGCGGCAGCACGGTGAGCGACTCCGGGACCGGGCCGCCGAAGATCTCGGCCAGCAGCGCCCGGCGGCCGTCGAGGTCGTCGAACCGCAGCGCGTTGAGCCGTGCGGTCAGGCCCATCACGACCTCCACGCGCTCGGCGAAGGCCCGCGACTCGGGGGTCCGGGTGGGCAGCCGTCGTTCCCCGCGCACGGTCAGGCGGTCGTGCGCAGGTAGCGGCCGAAGTGCGGCACGGTGAAGGCGATCCGGCCGCGCTCGCCCGAGTAGATCAGCCCCTTCTTCAGCAGCGCGTCGCGGGCCGGGGAGAGCGACTGCGGTTTGCGCCCGAGGACCGCCGCGACCTCCGAGGTGGCGACGGACTCGATGTCGTCGAGGTCGCCGCCCGCCTCGACCGCGGCCGTGGCGGCATCCGCCATCGCCCGCAGGTACTCCCGCTCGGCCGGGGTCGCCCGCTCGTAGCGCGACCCGAAGAACCCGACCGCGAGCTCTGCCTCCGCCTCGGGTGCCGCGACCGCGACGTCGTCGACCGTGATCGGCGAGCGCGGCGCGACGTCCCACGCGACCTTGCCGTACGCCTGGATGAAGTACGGGTAGCCGGCGGTCGCGGCATACATCGCCTCGAGGGCCTCGGGCGTGAACCCGGCCTCCTCGTCCTCGGCGGGCGCGACGAGGGCGAGGTCGGCCGCGCCGCGGTCGAGCCGGTCGATGCGCTGGTACCGGAAGAGGCGCTCGGAGTAGGACTTGCTCGCCGACAGCACGGCCGGCAGGTGCGGCAGCCCGGCCCCGACCACGATCACCGGCAGGCCGGACTGGCTGATCTCGTGGCACGCGGCGCACAGGGCCGAGACGTCCTCGGGCCCGAGGTCCTGCATCTCGTCGATGAAGACGGCGACGCCGCGGCCGACGTCGGCGGCGAGCCCGCCCACGTCGGTGAGCAGCTCGACGAGGTCGATCTCGATGTCCCCGGAGTCGGCGCGCCCGGTCGCCGCGGGGGCGTCGATGCCGGGGTTCCAACGCTCGCGCAGCTTGGCGCCCGGCGCGGTGTCGCGCTGGGCGAACGCCTTGATGACGCCGAGCACCTGGTCCACCTCCTCGCCGGCGGGGTGCCCGAGCTCGCGGACGGCGACGTGCAGGGCCGCCGACAGGGGGCGGCGCAGCCTCTGGTCGGGGCGGGCCTCGAGCTTGCCGGTGCCCCAGCTCGCCCGGACGGCGGCGGAGCGCAGGGCGTTGAGCAGCACTGTCTTGCCGACGCCGCGCAGCCCGGTGAGGACCACCGAGCGCTCGGGACGGCCGCGCGCGACCCGCTCGAGCACGACGTCGAAGGCGTGCAGCTGCTCGTCACGGCCGGCGAGCTCGGGCGGGCGCTGGCCCGCGCCAGGGGCGTACGGGTTCCGGATCGGGTCCACGATCGCAGCGTATGGGGATCTCTAGCGTTCCCCCGAGATTTCGCGATACGACTCCATCGTGTCGCGGACCCCCGTGTCACGGGGTCGCGGACGACAGGGGGTCGCGGACGTCAGGGGGAGGGGCGGGGGTCCTGGCTTCGCGGACGTCACCGCCTCGCGGCATCCAGCTGCCGGACCCACCCGAGGACGTCCTGCGGTACACGCCGACCCGACGCGGCCCGCAGGTGGCCCTTGCCGCGGTACCAGACGAGCGTGCAGTCGGGGATGGCCGCGCAGGTCTGCAGCACGGCCTCGCGGGAGAAGAACCGGTCACGGTCACCGCAGAGCATCAGCACCGGGGCGGTGATGCGGGACAGCACCGGGCGCGCGTCGAACGACGCCTCGGCGTCCGCCTCGACCAGCAGGTCGCCCGGCGGGACCTGCGACCCGGCGAACAGCCGGCCCGCCAGCGGCCCCAGGGCACGCCGCACCGGTGCGGCACGGGACCCGCGCAGGAAGTACTCGAGGAACACGGTCCCCGCCTCGGGCTGGCGGCCCTCGGCCCGCGCCCGGGCCCACCGCACGTCGACATCCGTGCCCTCCCGGGTGACCGTGGAGGCCGCCACGAGGAGGACCACCCGGCGGGCGACCTCCGGGTGCTCCGCGGCGACGTGCAGCGCGATCATCCCGCCGTAGGACTCCCCCAGGAGCAGGTCGACCGGCGCCCCGACGTACTCCTGCACGAATTGCGCACAGTCGGCCGCCATGTCGGACACCGTGTGCCCCGGTGGCATGCCGCGGGGCCGGGTGAGGGTCCACACGGCGTACCCGGCGCGGACGAAGGGCTGGAACCTCGACTCGGTGATCCGGGCCATGAGGCCCGAGGGCAGCTCGCTGCCCGGCCCACCGGGCAGGTTCACGAGCGTCCTCGGCCCCCTGCCGAGGACGACGTACTCGATCCCGCCGGCCGCGGTGCCGGTGCGCCGCGGTGGGCGCTCGGAGCGTGCCACCCGACCAGAGTCACCCGGGGCGGCTCAGGGCGGTTCCGCCGAAAGGACGACCGGACCGCCTCCGCCGCCTCACCGCACGACCGGCAGCGAGGCCGGTCAGCGGCGGGTCAGCGGCGGTTGCGGCGCCGGACCATGTGGCCGACGACCGCCGGCACCCAGCCGGTCTCGCCGCGCATCCAGCGGCCTGCCACGAGGTTGTGCGGGACGACCACGAACGTCCCCTTGAACCCCTCGGTCAGCGCCAGGTCGGTGCCGAACACGTCGGTCACCACCTGCCAGTCGAGGTCGGTGTGGCGCTCCAGGTGCTCGCCGATGCCGATGGCGAACCGCTCGACCACGGCCGCGTGGTCCGGCCGCGTCGCCTCGGGGGACTGCTCCCAGGCCCGGTAGGCCGCGTCGAGGCCGGCGGAGAGGGAGCCCAGGTCGTCGACGTCGACGCCCTCCTGCGCGAGGGCGGCCAGAGCTGCATCGATCCGGCTTCGCTCCTCGGCGCCGAGCGGCGCGACGACCGGGCGCAGGGACTCGCCGTCGTCGACGAGCCCGGCACCCGCGGCCGACAGGTCGAGGGCGCCCGAGTCCTCGTCGGCGTCCTCGGCCTCGGAGGCCTCGTCGCGTCGACGCCCGAACCAGGCCATGGCGGTGCCGCCCGCCTACTTCACCGTCGCGGGGGCGCGGTCGGCCACGAGCTGCTTGCCCGCGACCTCCCACGCCTTCATGCCGCCCTCGACGTTGGCGACGTCGAAGCCCTGCTGCGAGAGCCAGGCGACGGCTCGCGAGGAGCGGCCGCCGCTGCGGCAGACCACGGCCAGCGTGCCGTCGTCGGTGTCCGGGAGGGCGTCGAGGCGCGACGGGAGGTCACCGAGGGGGATGTGCACGGCGCCCGGTGCATGACCGGCGTCCCACTCGTCCTGCTCACGGACGTCGAGGACGACCGCGTCGTCGGGGACCTCGTGCACGGAGACCTGGGGAATGTCCATGCGCCCATGAAACCACCCCCGTCCGCAGGGTCGCCCGCCGGTAGCGTGCCGCGCGTGCAGCACAGACGGCAGGCAGCGGTCACGCGGGTCGTCTCCGCGGCGCGGGTGGGGCTGCGACACCACCCCGACCCCGGCCCCGTGCTCGACCGGCTCGAGGAGCGGCTGCTGGACCTCGTCGCGCGCTGGGACCTCGAGCTGGGTGAGGCGTACGGCGTGGGAGCTCCCGGTCGGGCCCGGGCTCGTGGCCACCGCCAAGGCCGACCAGCTGGCCGGGATCCTGCGCACGCTGCCGGAGCGGGTGCTGTCGCCCGCGGAACGCGAGCGCTGGGCGCCCGCCCTCGCGGAGGCGGGGCGGCTGGCCGCCCACCTGTCGTCGACGCGGGACCGGGCTCGGGAGGTCCTGTGCCACGGCGACCCCCACCCCGGCAACGCGCTGCTGGTGCCGGGGACGTCTGGAGCGACGGCGGCCTACCGGCTCGTGGACCCGGACGGGATCGTGACCGAGCGCGAGTACGACGTCGGCGTCGCGCTCCGCGACTTCAGTCGTGAGCTGCTGGCTGCGCCCACCGCCGCGGACGCCCGCGCCCTGCATGCCGGGCTCTGCCGGCAGGCAGCGGCCGCGACCGGGACCGACCCCGAGCGCGTCGGGCAGTGGTCCCTGGTGGAGCGGGTCACCACGGGCCTGTACCTGCGCTGGTTCCACGACGACGAGACCGCCGCGACGTTCCTCGACTCGGCGCTCCTGCTGCTCCAGGGGTGAGCTCGGGCTGACCCAGGGGTGACCCCCGGGTGATCCCGGCCAGGGCCGGACGCGCCGGCGGCCCGGCTACTTGAGCAGGCGGGACATGCGGCGGTCCGCCAAGGGCTTGCCGCCGGTCTGGCAGGTCGCGCAGTACTGGAGCGAGGAGTCCGCGAACGACACCTCGCGCACCGTGTCGCCGCACACCGGACAGGCCTCGCCGGTGCGGCCGTGCACGCGCATGCCGGCCCGCTTGGCGTCCTTGAGCTCGGCAGCCGGCTTGCCCGACGCCGCGGCGACCGCGCCCGTCAGCGTCTCGCGCATCGCGGCATACAACCGGTCCACGGCCTCGTCGTCGAGGCTGGACGCCATCGCGAACGGCGACATCCTCGCGACGTGCAGGATCTCGTCGGAGTAGGCGTTGCCGATGCCGGCGATGAAGCCCTGGTCGCGCAGCAACCCCTTGACCTGGGCGCGCCGTCCCGCGAGCAGCGCGCCGAACGCCTCGCGGGTGAAGTCGTCGGCGAGCGGGTCGGGCCCGAGCGTCGCGATGCCCGGGACGTCGTGGGGGTCGCGGACGAGGTAGGCCGCGAGCCGCTTCTTCGTGCCCGCCTCGGTGAGGTCGAAGCCGGAGCCGTCGGAGAACCGCGTGCGCAGCGCGATCGGCGACTTGCCCGGACGCAGGACGGTGTTGGGCACGGCGTCGGACCAGCGCAGCCACCCGGCACGCGCCAGGTGGAAGACCAGGTGGATGCCGTCGCAGTCGAGGTCGACGAACTTGCCGTGGCGCGCGACCGAGTCGACGGGCACGCCGGCCAGCGCCTGCGGCGGCGGGTCGAACGTCTTGAGCACCGAGAACGACCCCAGCTCGACCCCGGTCACGGCCAGCCCGGCAGTCCGCTCGGCGAGGAAGTCGACGAGCGCCTGGACCTCGGGCAGCTCCGGCACGACGCCAGTCTGTCAGAGGCCGCCGTCACCGGCCGGGGTCCGCAGCGCCACCCGCAGCAGCTGCAGCAGCCCGTACCCGTCGCCGGCCCGGCAGACCGGGACGTCCTTCGAGTGCCGGTCCCGCGCAGGGGTGAGCTCCTCCAGCGACACCGGTATGCCGTGCGACAGCACCTGCTCCGACGGCGTCAGCTCGCGGATCGCGATGGCCTCGACGCGGTCGGGCCGCTGGCGGGCGAAGTCGCCGTAGATCTTCGGGTCGTGCTGCCCGTCGTCGCCGACCAGCACCCAGCGGATGTCGGGGAACTCGTTCGCGAGGCGGTGCAGGCAGGCCCGCTTGTGGTCCTGGCCGCTGCGGAACCAGCCGGTGTTGGTCGGGCCCCAGTCGGTGAGCAGGAGCGGGCCCGGCGGGTACCCGTGCCGGCGCAGGAACCGGGTCAGGGTCGGCGCGGTGTTCCAGGCTCCGGTGGAGACGTAGACCATCGGGGCACCGGGCGAGGCGGCCAGCAGCTCGCGGTACATCGTCGCCATGCCCGGCACGACGTGGCGCGCGTTCTCGCTCTTCACGAACGTGTTCCACGCGGCGATCATCGGCCGCGGCAGGGAGGTCGAGATGACCGTGTCGTCGATGTCGCTGATCAGGCCGAACCGCTGCTCGGGTCCGACCAGCATGACGGCCGCCTGCACCGACTCGGCGTCGACCGAGGTGATGGTCGCCTCGGCCCAGCCGGCCGGCAGGCCGTGGTCCTTGACCTTGACGTCGACGTACCCGCTGCGGTCGGTGCGCGTGTGGATCCGCTTGCCGCCGAGGACGATCGTCACGGGGACGTTCATCGCCGGGGCCGTGATGAACGCGCGCCACCCCCGGCGCTCCTCCTCCGCGGAGCGCAGCTGCGCCGCCGAGGCGCCGGCGTCCTCACGCTGGCCGGAGGCGGTGCGCCGCGTGAGCAGCACCCGGCCGAGCACCCGGGCCCACTCCTGCATGCCGTAGCCGGTGTGCGCGACGATCCGGGTCTGCCAGCCCCGGCCGCGGAGCACGGCGTCGACCCGGCGGTGCCAGGCGTCCTCGACGATGGCGGCGGCGTGCGGTCGGGCCATGGCACGACCCTACGGGCTCGCGCCGGACCCCGCGCCCGCCCCTGAGGGACGCGGTGG